>CALMJY010000024.1 GCA_937864815.1 uncultured Bacteroidota bacterium | reverse complement strand
AAAACATTAGATTGTCAGCCCGGGGATATTTTAGAATATCAAAATGAAAAATAATATCATTGCGTATAACATAAAGTTAATAAATTTGATGCTCAGATGAGTCAGAGATTAGCATATATCACCCTTCTGGCGGATGACTATTATAAAGCCATCGGTAAATTATAGTAATTCATATGAGCAAGTATAAGATCCACCGGATTGACCATTATGACCCTGTAAGTTATGGAAAGCGCAGGAAATGTATGAATGTAATGTTTGGTTTATGTCTATTGAATCGATTGAACTTCAGAAACATATTCCTGCATTAAAGGCAAATGAAAGCAAGACAGGATACAGTACATATATATTATCCATTTTATTTAAGGATAGCCATAAGGAAAACCTGATTGTTTCAGGCAGGCCTATCGGCAAATTTCACGATTTAAGTATTACTGATACATTGAAAACATTGAAAAGAATAATCTCAGCTGAAGTGATAATAAAATGAAAGCAGTAGTATATAATAAAAAGGCTTCACCGGATAAGCTGATATTTTGTGATATCGGTAAACCTGTAGCAGGTGATAATGAACTATTAATAAAAATAAAGGCAGTATCACTGAATGCTGCCGATTACCGCTCTATGAAAATGGGCCTCATCCCTAAAAGGAAAATTTTCGGAGCCGATATATCGGGAATTGTCGAATCAACCGGTAAAGACATAACCCGGTTTAAACCTGGTGACGAGGTAATGGCTGATCTGGCAGACTTCGGATTCGGGGGCCTGGCTGAATATGTATCAGTACCTGAGAGGGCTGCAATATTCAAACCATCAGAGATTTCATTTGAAGATGCAGCTACCTTACCCCTGGCTGCACTTACTGCCCTTCAGGCTTTGCGTGACAAAGGATGCATAGCTAAGGGCCGGAAAGTATTGATAGTGGGTTGCTCCGGGGGCGTTGGAACTTTCGCGATTCAGCTTGCAAAATATTTTGACGCTGAAGTAACGGGTGTATGCAGCACAGCGAATATACAGCAATCATTATCATTAGGTGCCGATTTTGTTATTGACTACACAAAAGAGGATTTCCTGAAGAGCGGAAAACGGTATAATCTCATCCTTGCAATAAATGGAAATTATCCGATTTTAGCCTATCGGAAATGTCTGACTCCCGGTGGAATTTATGTAATGGTCGGAGGATCACTTTCACAGATTTTTAAATCACTTGTTTTTGGCAGGCTTCTTTCCTTCGGATCCAGAAAGATGAGATCGCTGGCTGCAAAAGCTAATGGTGACGACCTGAAATTTCTGGCTTCTCTTCTTGAAAACGGCAGGATAAAACCAGTAGTCGACCGGAAATATACACTCGATAAAGCACCTGAAGCAATGACCTATCTGAGCCAGGGTCATTCAACAGGGAAAGTGATAATAACCATATAGAATAATAATTACAAATGATGATCAGTTGAATTCAGCTGATTGTACTATATTTGCCGCTCATATCCGACTCAGATGGATTATTTTACTATCCTTGCAATAGCCCTGGGACTGTCATTCGACACATTTGCTGTATCTCTTTCCTATGGAGTTGTCAGGAACGGGATCCTTTTCAAGCAGGCATCCTTAGTCGCCATCGTTCTTGCTTTTTTCCAGGGTGGTCTTACTATTGCAGGTTTTTTTCTCGGGTCATTTGTATCCGGGCTACTGAAGGCTACTGATCACTGGATTGCACTTGGTCTGCTGGGATTCCTGGGTTTGAAAATGATTCTTGAGGGCTTCAAAAGAAATGAAAATGAGGAAACCAGGGATCTGAGTAAGGCATATATCCTTGTAACTATGGCACTGGGAACAAGTATTGATGCTTTTGCCGTGGGAATAAGCTTTGCCCTGCTTAGTGTTGAGATCTGGAGCGCTGGTTTGATTATAGGATTTGTTACTTTTCTGGCTTCAATGACTGCCATACGTATAGGCAAATCTGCAGGAGAAAGACTCGGGAACAAAGTTGAGATTCTGGGCGGAATAATTCTGGTAGCAATCGGGATTAAGATTTTTTTGGAACATCTGCTGGTATGATCAGAAAGAAACCATCTTTCTTTCCCTCTTTTCAAACACTGCCATTTCTGTAAAGCCAACATATCTGAGCAATTCATATGCTTCGTCGAAGTATTGCCCCACCCTTCCAGGCATATGTGCATCGGAATTGACACATACAGGCACATGTTTCTCCCTGAAAATATACAGAAATTTCCTGTCGGGATAAAAATCAGCAAGGGGCCTGTTTCTGCCATTTGTATTAACCTCAAAAACAACGTTGTGTTTCTTCATGGTAATGGCAAGTTTCCGGTAGTAAGGTTCAAGATCTATTTCCGGTTTGTATCCGAAAATCCTTATGAGATCACAATGACCGATTATGTCAAAGATATCAGAAGACACAGCTGAGATGACCATCTCAAAATAAGTTTCGAAAAGTCTGTCTATGCTCTTGCCTGCATAAAAATCCGGGCCGTGATCAACTGTTTTTTCACCCATATAGTGCACGGATCCGATTATATAGTCGAGAGGCAAAGGATTAAGGAAATTTCTGATCTCTTTCTCTTTACCCGGGAAAAAATCAACCTCAAATCCTGTTCTGACTTTTAATCCTTTGGTGTTCTCCCTCAGATTCTCAATATGCTGAATATACGGATCGATATTTACTATTTTCATATTCCAGTCTTCGGGTTCAGCGAATAGAGTCAGGTGTTCAGAGAATCCTATTTCGCTCAGACCGGCAGCAATGGCAGGCGCTACATAGTCATCAGGTACTGACCTGCCATCACTGTATATTGAATGCATATGATAGTCTGTTCTGTATATCATTACGGGTATAAATTAAAATGACGAAGTTATTTCAAATTACCTGTAAATTTCAGAATTAAACAAATTGATAATGGATATTGTTATTTTAATAATAAATTTGTGAAAAAGCGAACGACGTGAACGAAAAGAAAAAATCCTGTATTTGTGAAAACTGCGAATTCCGGGATGTCGTGTTTGCTTACCTGGACGAGGAATCGATTGATCAGCTGTGTGATAATAAGGAGGAACAATCATTCCGGAAGGGTGAGATTATCAATCATGAGGGAGAAAAGATTACCAACTTCAAGTATCTTAAGAGCGGACTTGTTAAGCTATACAGGCGAACAGCAACCGGTGATGAACAGGTAGTAACCATTACCCGTCCTTTCGAATTTGTCAGCAACATGAGCATCTTTTCTGAAGAGAGATACCAGTATTCGGTCTCAGCTCTGGAGGATTCGGTAGTGTGTACAGTAAATCTGGATTTCATTAAGGAGCTCTTTTTAAGAAATAGTTCTTTTGCCCTGGGTCTTCTTATCAAGATTTCGAAGATAAATGACAAGATTATCCGTCAAACCCTTGACATAAGGCAGAAGAATCTTATCGGCAGGGTAGCATTCGTTCTGCTATATTTTACAAATGAGATATACAACTCAAGAGTTTTTGACCTTCCGGTTTCACGAAAGGAAATTGCGGATTATATTGGTATGAGCACAGCTAATGTAATCAGAACCTTATCGGATTTTAAAAAGGAAGGCATAATCAGGATCTTTGGCAAAACAATTGAGGTAGTTGATCTTCACAGGCTGGAAGTAATATCCAGACGGGGATAAATATGAACCATCACCTCCTCATCTATAATAAAAAATCAATTTCTGATAAACTGTTTTTATGAAAAAAGCATTTCTCCTTGCGGGAATCATAATGATTTCATTTCAGCTTTCGGCACAATCCGGCAAATCTTCGGATGATGGAAAACCAGACGGAAAACCTGATAAGAAAAAGATCTATACTGTTTCAGGTACCAGGCACGGCATAAGCTATTTCCCGAAGACAGTTTTTAGTTCTGTTCAGTATACCCCCGGAGATATACTTTCGTTTGATAAATATCACTCGGAAGAAGTTATGATTCACTGGCTTAAGAAATGGGCAGAACAGTATCCCGAACTTATAGATCTCTATGTTATAGGTGAAAGTTTTGAGGGGCGTCCTGTATACCAGATAACCCTTACAAACAAGAAGACCGGTAAGGATACGGATAAGCCCGGTGCATTCTTTGAAGGTAACCGGCACAGCGGTGAAATTACCTCAGCGGAATCGGTTATGTGGCTTATTAAATACCTTCTCGAAAATTACGGTAAGGATGATGTTATTACACATCTTATTGACACCAGGGCAATATATCTTAAACCTTTAAATAACCCTGATGGTCAGAACTTATACCTCTTCACTGCCCAGAGCAACAGAAGTACTGTCCGTCCCGAGGACAACGACAATGACGGATTGCTGGATGAGGATTCTCCGGAAGATCTCGACAGTAACGGTGTTATCCTTAATATGAGGTGGAAAGATTCTTTAAAAGGAAGCTGGATCCCCGACTCTCTTGATCCTTCAGGAAGGTTAATGAAAAGAGTACCGGAAGGTAAAGGTATTTACAGGCTTGCTTCCGAAGGCTGGGACAATGATGGTGACGGAAGAATAAATGAAGACGGGATAGGTGGCCTGGATCTGCACAGGAATTATCCTGAAAACTGGAGACCGAAAAGTGAACTGACAGGCAGGGGTTTTACACAGGGAGGTGCCGGAGAATATCCGTTGAGTGAATCAGAAACCAGGGCTGTTGTTTTATTTCTGCTTTCCCACCCGAATATTTATGTAGTTAATTCAATGGATACAAGTGTGCCCATGCATCTCAGACCACCTTCAACCTCTGCTTCAGAAGAGAGGATGTATCCTGAAGATCTGCAATGGTATAAGATTTTTGACGAGATCGGGAAAAAGATAACCGGTTATGATAAGGTAGGAGATGTATATAATGATTATGGCTCTGGCAATCCTCTTTTCGGACATGGTCCCGATTTCGGATACTGGTATTACGGAGCTATCTGGTATGGAGATGAACTATGGAATAACGGGAAAAACAAAGATTATAACGGCGATGGTGAAGTTGACCAGTATGAAGTCCTGAGATGGGATGACGAAGAGAATGACGGTATGGGATTTATTGAATGGAAGACCTTTAAGCATCCATTCCTGGGAGAAATTGAAACTGGTGGTTATGATCTAAAGTTTTTTATGCAGAATCCACCTGCAAAACATCTTGAACCCTGGGTTAAAAATGAGGCACTTTTTAATCTTGAACTATTGAAGCATCTGCCTGAACTTGCATGGGAAAATACCGAAGTAAAGAAACTTAAAGCCTATAAATCCGATTCCGCAGATTACCAGGTAAAGGTAAGTTACAGGAATACGGGAAAGCTTCCGACAGCATTGAGACAGGCACATCTTGTGAAGATTGTTAAGGAAGACAGGGTAGTCCTGGATTTTGACACAGCAGGAACAAGCGGCGGGAAATTTTTCAAAGTTATTGAGGAAGAGAAAAAAGCAAAGCAAACAGGCAGAAGGAACCAAAATATGGATGACGAACCTGTAGCAAGAGTGACTTCCGCATCGAAAAACATGCCTTTTACACAGGGAGGAGCTGTTACAACAGCGGTTTTCACAATAAGGCTTTATAAAAGAACAGAGCTTTCAGTAAAGGCAAGTGTCATTTCTACACGTGGAGGTGTTCTTAAAGACAGGGAATTTGTGATCAGGTAAGAACCGGGTTAACCTGCAAGAATATTCCTGCTGTTAACTATTTCACACTTCCTCTTGCCGGTCCATCTTTTTTCCCCGATGTTTGCTCCCGCCTGTGATCAATACAGATTTGTTATCCGGTCTGTTTATATCAGTTTTACCTTCATTCATACAATTGATTTTAAGCAAGATATAAAAAGGAAATAGTAATTCCAGGCTAATAAGCCAGGACTATAAGTCCCTGCTTATTGATTATTAAAAAGATATTATCATATTTGTCTGCTTAAAAAAATAGCACAATAGGTAATTAATTTTATTATTAAACGAACATTTGTATAATCTGTAATGAAATCTGAACCCATGAAAGATGCAGTAGCTATTCTTTGTGCCGGAGGACCTGCCCCGGGAATTAATACAGTAATCAGTGCCGTGACAAAAATTTTTCTGCAGAACGGATACACTGTACTTGGTATAAACGGCGGATACAAGTCACTTTTTGCAAACGAGCCTCAGTATGATTATCTCGATTTTGAATTTGCTGATAAAATTTACAGCAGGGGTGGTTCTGCCCTCAAGATGAGCAGGCATAAACCCAAGGATGATGAGTTCAAGACAGAGTTTTTTAAAAAGAACAACGTGAAGCTTCTTGTAACAATTGGTGGTGACGATACAGCATCATCAGCTAACAGGCTCACAAAATATCTTTCGGAACAAAAAATGGATGTCAAGAATATTCATGTTCCGAAAACAATTGATAATGATCTTCCTCTGCCTGAAGGGACACCTACTTTCGGCTACCACTCTGCAAAAGAAGAAGGAGTAAGACTTGCTACAACCATTTATGAAGATGCACGTACAAGCGGTAACTGGTTTGTCGTTTCTGCTATGGGACGTGAAGCCGGACATCTTGCATTTGGGATAGGTACTGCCTGTCATTATCCGATGATTATTATCCCTGAAATGTTTAACAAGACCAAGATTACTTTTGATAAGATTACCAGGCTTGTGATTTCATCCATGGTAAAAAGAAGACTTTTGGGCATTGATTATGGTGTGGCAATTATATCGGAAGGGGTTTTCCATTTTATGAGCGAGAAGGAGATCATTGATACGGGTATTAATTTCACATATGATGATCATGGTCATCCTGAACTGGGTAATGTTAGTAAGTCGCATATCTTTAACATGCTTACCCAGCAGGCACTCAAGGAATTGAGAATAACCGTAAAATCCCGTCCGAATGAAATGGGCTATGAGCTCAGGTGCTGCCGTCCTGTAGCATACGACCTGAGTTATGCAACAAGACTCGGACTTGGTGTTTATAAGCTTTTCAAGGATGGAAAAACAGGCTGCATGGTTACTGTTGACAGACAAGGATGTATTTTACCTTTGTATCTTAAAGATGTTGAAGATGAAAAAGGCAAAGTAAAACCACGTCTTGTAAATGTTGATACTGAACATGTACAGCTCATCTTCAGAAATAATCTTCATTATATTACCAAAGCTGACTACAGGGGTGCAAAAAAATATGTTAAGAATCCGGAAGATTATGATTTCTTCAGGATCCTGGAATGGGATGAATCTTCTGATTACTGATATCCTGTAAAAAATTGAATTGAGGCTGTCTCAAAAGTCTGATTTTACCCCCAACCCCCCAAGGGGGGCTTTCAAATCCACTGATTTTCAATAAGTCCCCCCTGGGGGATTTAGGGGTGGATGGAGAAAAAGAAGCTTTTGAGACAGCCTCTCTGTTTTCAGCTCTGTACCAAAATCAAATTATTGGTTCTTTCGTGATTTTATTTTAATTTTATAAGTTTTTCGGTCTTAACATTTACTAAAATTCAGGTATTATGGCAACTCAAAAGAAAAAAGGAATTATTGCTATTCTTACAGGAGGCGGAGATGTTCCGGGCCTTAACCCTGCAATCCGTGCAGTGACTATCCGTGCAAACCGTGAAGGATACAAGGTAATTGGTCTGAGAAGGGGATGGGCTGGAATAACAGAAATTATCAGGGATCAGAAGGCAGATAACACCAATAACTTCCAGATTCTTTCAGATGATATTGTAAACAAGGCAGGACGTACAGGAGGAACCTTTCTTCATACATCCAGGACACGGCCAAGCCATATGTCGAAGGCAACAGTTCCGGACCACCTTCAGGGAACCTATACCGCTGAATATAATGATCTTACACCTGAGGTTATAAAGAACCTTGAGTGGCTTGGTGTTGATTATCTTATTCCAATAGGAGGTGACGACACACTCAGTTACGGAGTACATCTGTACAAACAGGGAGTAAAAGTTGTGGCTATACCGAAAACAATGGATAATGATGTTCCGGGAACAGATTATTGCATTGGATTCAGCACATGTGTTACACGGACAATTCAGATGACAAACAGCCTTAGAACCTCTGCCGGTTCACATGAAAGGCTCCTTGTACTTGAGGTATTCGGACGTTATGCAGGATTCACCGCGATGCTGCCTACAATGGCAGGGGCTGCAAACAGGTGCGTTATACCGGAATGGAAATTTGATATTGAGTTGCTGACCAAGTTACTGGTGGATGACAGAAATCACAATCCCAGCAAATACTCGGTAGTCCTGATATCGGAGGGCGCAATGTTCGAAGGAGGGGAGATGATCTTCTCCGACAGCGAAAAGGATGCCTACGGCCATGCAAAACTTGGAGGAATCGGAGATGTGGTATCTCAGAAACTGAAAGACCTTTCATCAAAGTACAATAACGGGAAAACAATTAATATTATCAACCAGAAGCTGGGTTATATGGTTCGCGGCGGCGATCCGGATGCTATTGACTCCATAGTTCCTATGGCTTATGGAAACCTTGCCCTTGACCTGATCCTTAAAGGGGTCCACGGCAGGATTGTTGTACTTAAAAATGGCCGTTATGATAATGTTCCTATCGATGTTGTCACCTCATCCAAGAAGCTTGTGAAAGTATCAGAGCATTATAATACAGAAAGGTTAAGACCTTATTATCACAGTTTTGAGATGAAACCTTTCCTTTTAATGGCGTCTGACAATTAATTATACGGATTCAGGTCAGGTATACAGAAGAGACGTCTTGCATGACGTCTCTTCTTCGTATGAAAAGGATTTTATCCATATAATAATTAATTTCGCATTTAAATAACTGATTTTGGAAAAAGGCATAGTAATAAAATCCACAGGCAGCAGGTATCGTGTCCTTTTTGGTGACAATAAAGTAATAGACAGCTATATCAGGGGCAAGCTCAGAATCAGGGAGAGCCGGACCACAAACCCTGTCGCAGTAGGGGATAATGTACTTTTCGAAATAGACAGGAAAACAGGGAGCGGAATTATAACAGAAGTACTTGACCGTCGCAATTACATCCTTCGGAAATCATCAAATCTTTCAAAGCATTCCCAGATTATTGCCGCAAATGTTGATCAGGCGATTCTGATGATTACAATAGTACTTCCCGAAACTCCGGTTGAATTTATTGACAGGTTCCTTATCAGTGCTGAAGCTTACAGAATCCCTGCAATTATCCTTATAAATAAAACAGATCTTTATGGCTCTGGGGAGATTGAAAAGATGGATTATCTCGAAACCATGTACAGGAAGATCGGATACAAAACGCTCAGTCTGTCACTTAAAAGATCCGATGACCTGAAGCCGCTGGTGATGTTATTAAAGGATAAGGTAAGTCTTATTTCAGGGTACTCGGGTGTCGGGAAAACAACATTGCTTAACACAATAAATCCTGGACTCAATCTTAAGACTGAAGAAATTTCAGATTATCATAAACAGGGAAAGCATATCACCACTTTCCCGGAAATGCATTTGATGCCATTTGGCGGATATGTTATTGATACTCCAGGCATCAGAGGATTTGGAGTTGTTGATATGGACCGAAATGAGATTTATCACTTCTTTCGGGAGATATTCAGGGTTTCAAAAGATTGCAGGTTTAATAACTGCCTTCACCTTGATGAACCGGGGTGTGCCGTCAGAAAATCAGTGGAAACAGGCGAAATAGACTTTCTTAGGTACAGGAGTTACCTTAACATTATGGAAACAGATAACCGTAAGTACAGGTGATGAAATTATAAGCATAAATCTTATCTTTATATCAAATTGAAGACAAAACAATTTTTGGAATGAAGAGGCTTCTTATCATAGTCTATTCAGCAGTACTGGTAATATTACTGGCTAATTATTTCTATTATAACAGTTTATATAACAAGCAGATAAATTATATTACCGAATTGCTGAACAGACAGGTCCAGATAGTAGGACTTTCTGTTGACAACACTAACAACAGCTTCCTGAGCGATCTGAACAGGATAAGTTTTGATGAGGACATGCAACTCTTTTTTGTCAATCAGGGGAACCATTTCAGGGCCAGTGAAAGAATGAAGCTTTTCTTCTCTAAATATGAAGATTTTGTTACCGGAATGAAAGTAAGTGATAACAACAAAAATGAATACACATTAAAGAAAGATACAGAAACACAGACCGGAGATTGGCTCGAGCAGACATTTGTACTTCAGAAACAGGCAATAATCAGGGAAAGGGAAGAACTTGTGGCTGAGAACAGAAAATTCGATTATTATCTGCCGATAATCAAGGAAAATAAAGCAATAGGGAATGTTGTAGTTACAGTTGATTTCCAGAAATACTTCAATGCCATTTTTACCGAGTTTAATCTTCAGGATTACCAGTGGCAATGGGTTGTAAGTGTTTATGGTGAAATAGTATATGACAACAGTGGGAAAAAGAACCAGTATTCCTCGATAAAATCTATTACTGAAGGAATTCAGGCCGGATCTCTTGAAAATCTTGTCCACAGCACCACCGCAGATGGCAAAAGACGTCGACTGATATCTTCATATTATTCCACTCAGCTCCTTCAGAGAGAGCTGGGTCTTGTTTTTTCAGCACCTACTGATTTCTTCCAGAAATATATAATAAGGAACTCTCTTTTTATTGTCATTGGAACCCTGATAATCATACAACTGATTATTATGGTCCTTTTACGTTACATAAAATCACGGAAGAAAGAGGAGGCCAGGCTCATTGAGTCTGAGAAAATGCTTTTCCGGCTTATCGAGGAGATGCCTGCAGGTGTCATAATTCATGACAAAAACAGAGAAATAATTAAAGCAAACAGAGTTGCTGCAAGCCAATATTCTTATGCAAGTGAGGCAGATATGGTAGGCAAAATATTTCCTGAAACATCCTTATCGGTTGAAAACAGTTACTTCTCCAAAGAAATGGACAGTTCATTTAATCCTGAACAGTTCATTGTGATAAAGAAAGAGATTGGGGAAATTGTTCTTTACAGGAATAGCCTTCCACTGGTATTCATGGGTGAGGAAGCAACCATGGAAGTACTGCTCGATGTAACAATGCTGGAATCAGCCAGGAAAAATGAAGTAAAAGCAAATGTTGCCAAGTCAGAATTCCTTGCAAGGATGAGCTATGAAATCCGTACTCCCCTTAACGGAATTATTGGTATGACAGATGTCCTTAACAGATTCGATTTGACAGATGAGGCAAAAGAGATAGTTGTTCTGTTGAGACGTTCAACAGAGATATTGCTCAACATTATCAATGATATACTTGATTTTTCGAGAATTGAATCCGGTAAAATGATCCTCGATGAAGTTCCATTTAACTTCAGGGAGGAACTTAGCTTCAGTACTGATCTTGCAAACAAATCTGTTTCTGAAGATGTTAAGTTTTCATATTCAATTGATAACAAGATCCCTGAGAGTATTATCGGGGATCCGTTCCGGCTCAGACAGGTACTTACCAACCTTATAAATCATTCTATATCAAATACTGAAAGAGGAGAAATCAGTCTTATCTGCTCTCTTAAAAGCAAAAAAGACGGAGTAATAACAATTGGATTTGAACTATCTGATACCGGTAGTACATTCGACAAGTCAAGCCTGAAAAAGATATTCGGTGATTTTGTAAATGTTGAATCACATTCAAAAAAGGCAAATGCCAACTCAATATTCGGAACAATTCTTGCAAAGCAGCTTGTTGAACTGATGGGAGGAGAGCTTACTGCAGAGAGTCCTTCAGGTCTGCCGGGAAATAAGGGACTTAAAATATCATTCAGCATTCCAGCATACTCAAATGACAGATTAGTTAAGGACCTTGATGTTTCGGGGGTAAAGAAATATCTGGATATCAAAACCCTTGTCATAACCGGATCTCAGAACCGCGATGAGGAAGTACTGAGCGATCTTCACAAAATCGGACTTTCAGTAAGGATTACTACTTATCAAAAAACAACTATTAACCAGATAAAAGCAAATCTCAACTTCCCTGATGACCGGTATGACCTTATAATAATCATTGACGAGGACGATCTCAATGGATTTGAACCGATAGCCGGTATGTGGGAGAATAACCTTTCAACCAGCTTCAATTTAATGCTCATTACTTCAGATGATAAACGGGGTAATTTTCTTAAGTGCATTACAATGGGTGTTGACCAATACATTATAAAACCGTTTGATACTTCTGAATTGATCGAGGCTCTGAAATCATGTTTCCCATATATTGAAGATAAATCAGCCGGAATCGAAAAGGAGGGGATCAGAAATGATCTGAAAATACTTGTTATTGAAGATAACCTGATGAATCAGAAGGTTATTGGCTCTATGCTGAAATCTCTGGGTTATAACTTAGACATAGCCAATGACGGATATGAAGGATTTATGCAGGCAACAAAACAAAAATATGATCTTATCTTTATGGATCTTATTATGCCGGAGATGGACGGATATGAATCATCAAGAAGAATTCTTGAACATGACAAGGATTCATTAATTGTTGGATTTACTGCTGATAATATGCCAGAATCGAGAAGGAAGGCGGAATTATCGGGGATTAAGGATTTCGTTACCAAACCGGTCAGAATAGATGAACTTAAACGTTTGTTTGCCAAATATTTCAAGAATTAATTGAAATCTGAAGGAATACCCAGAATGTTCCCTGCTGAATAATATGTTATGACCTCAGTAAAAGTAAGCGCGGAATGCTTCCTGCAACTGTCACTTAATATTCCGGTTTGTGATGTAAGATCTCCCTCAGAATATGCATCAGGCCATATTCCGGGGGCAGTTAATATTCCAATTTTTTCAGATAAAGAGAGAGAATCTGTCGGGATAAAATATAAAAAAGAGGGGAGTTTAGCTGCAATAAAAACAGGGATTGATCTGGCCGGACCACAGATGTCTCAGAAACTTACAAATGCTCTTGAACTTGCCAGGGAAAAGCAGCTCCTGGTTCATTGCTGGAGAGGAGGAATGAGATCAGAAGCCATGGCCTGGCTGTTTTCTCTTGCCGGACTAAATGTAAGCGTTCTTGAAGGGGGCTATAAAGCATACAGGCATTTTATTCTGGAAAAGCTTAACCAGAGACGTAATATTATAATTCTTGGAGGACTGACAGGCAGCAGTAAAACCCATATCCTTAATCATCTGAAAACAGCGGATCAGCAGGTAATAGACCTGGAGGGGCTTGCAAACCATAAGGGATCGGCTTTTGGAGCTCTTGGACAAATCGCTCAGCCTACAACTGAATACTTTGCAAACATCCTATACGATTCATGGAGTAAAACAGATCCCTTAAGACCAGTGTGGCTTGAGGATGAAAGCAGGAATATTGGAACTGTTTTCATGCCTGAAGAGTTTTATAATAACATGCAGAAATCTCCTGCCATTATCCTGATTATGGATGTAAAGACCCGCTTGCCGAGGTTGTTAAGAGAATATACCCTGTTCCCAAAGGAAGATCTTATAGCTTCGGTGATGAGGATCAGCAAACGTCTGGGTGGCGATAATACAAAGGAAGCAATTTCCGCTATTGAATCAGATAATTTTGCAAAAGCAATCGAAATAACCCTTACATATTATGACAAGGCTTACCTGTTCGGACTTAACAGGAAGAGCTCTGAAGAAATTATTTATGTGGAAACCCAAACCGACGATATTGAGGAAAACGCCGAAAGGGTGCTTGAAGCTTCAAAGAAGATAAAATGGCAGAGTGCTTCTATTGGAGGTTTTTAAGATCTTTTGCATCAACCCATTTAAAAACTTTATCTGATCTGCGGAGATAATCAGGAGTCTTTATTGAACAAAGCTCCCCCTTCAGAGCAATATCAGTTGTTTTAAGATCAACCCTGATTTCATCAATTACATACTCTGCCACACCGGTTGTTGGCCCGCTTATTAGTATTGTATCTCCCTTTTTCAGATCTCCGTTTTCAAGCTTAATCTCTGCAACATTGAGCTTGGTGAAGTAATTGGTAATCTTACCTATATAGAGTTTTCTTTTAGTAGCACTTGAACCATAATTGGTATTCCATTCACCTATCTTCTGACCGAGATAATACCCATCCCAGAATCCTCTGTTAAATACAGTTGCAAGCCTGTTTCTCCACTCTTCTGTTTTTTCCCTGGTAAAAGTTCCTTCTGAAACAGACTTTACAGCCTCGTTATAACATGAAGATACAACTTTGACATATTCTGCTGACCTGGCTCTTCCTTCAATCTTGAGTACTCTTACTCCTGCATCGATCAATTTATCAAGAAAACCGATTGTGCAAAGGTCCTTTGGGGACATGATATATTCATTGTCAATTTCCAATTCATATCCTGATTCCTTGCCAGTTACAATATATGACTTCCTGCAGGTCTGGTAACATTCTCCCCTGTTTGCTGATTTATCGTTCTCATGAAGGCTCAGATAACATTTTCCTGATACGGCCATGCACAATGCTCCATGTGCAAACATCTCAATTTTTACAAGCTCACCTGCCGGGCCTCTGATGTTCTGTTCGCTGATTGCATTGTGTATAAGTTTAACCTGGTCGAGGTTGAGTTCCCTTGCAAGAACCACCACATCTGCCCAGCGTGAATAGAATTTAAGAGCTTCAATATTGGTAATATTCAGCTGGGTTGAGAGATGAACCTCAATTCCTGTTGCAAATGCGTAATTAATTACAGAAAGATCTGAGGCAATAACAGCTGTAACACCGCATTCAACAGCAGTGTCAATTATTTTTTTCATCTGCTCAATCTCCTGGTCATAAACAATAACGTTTAGTGTGAGATAACTTTTCAGGTTGTTCTTTTTGCAGATGGAAACAATATTTTTGAGGTCCTCAAGGGTAAAGTTATTTGAGGATCCGGCTCTCATATTCAGCTGTTCAACTCCGAAATATACTGAATCAGCACCACCCTGAATTGCCGCCATCAATGAATCATAGGACCCGGCGGGGGCCATTATTTCTATATCTTTTCTGTTCATAAGGGATTGCAAATATAGCAATTAGATATTTCCCCTGTTAACAATTATTCTTATACACGAACCCCGTCCTATTTCCGAATACCTTACAAATATTCTTCCGTTATGATAATCTTCGATTATCCTTTTTGCCAGAGAGAGTCCTAAACCCCAGCCTCTTTGTTTTGTCGAAAATCCTGCTGTGAAAACTTTCTTGAAAGCTGATTTGGGAATACCTTTGCCTGTATCTGTTATATCGATTATTACATTCTTATCGGTTTCAGTGAGCCTGAATGTTATGTCTCCACTGCCCTCCATGGCATCTATTGCATTCTTGGCAACATTTTCTATGACCCATTCGAACAGAGCAGGATTTAATGGTATCAGAATCACTTTTTCATTTTCAAAATCTGATAAAAACCTGACTTTTGATGAAGATCTGGATTTAAGATAATCTATTGTACGTGAAAGAATTTCAACAATGTTTTCCGGAGAAAGAGCAGGCTTTGATCCGATTCTTGAAAATCGTTCAGTTACCTTCTCAAGCCTTTCCACGTCACGTGCCAGCTCCTCTGTTATTATTACTTCAGGATGTTTTTGCTGCAGTATTTCAATCCAGCCTGCAAGTGATGATGTTGGTGTCCCAAGCTGATGCGCTGTCTCTTTCGACATAGACACCCATACCTGGTTCTGATCAGCTTTCCGCGAGGAACTGAATGCCAGATAAGAAACTGTGATGAACAGCAATATAATACCAAGCTGGATATATGGATAATAAATTAACATTGTGAGGATTATGCTATCCTTATAATATATGAGATTATAATGTCCGTTTTCGAGCCTTATTATAATAGGATTGTTCTTTGACTTTATTTTCAGCAGCATTTTCCGGAGATAATCAGGATCTCCTATCTTTTCAGAATTAAAATTCTTCGCAGATATTATTGTATCTGATTCATCAGTAAGTATTACAGGTACCGTATTGTTGTTGTCAATAATGGAAAAGAGGAAATCAACATTCTGGCTGGTATCAGAAATTGCTATAAGCCTTGTAGCTTCAGCCCATAATTCAATATTCTTTCTTTCTTCTTTCTTCAGTCTGCCTACCAGATTATTGGTATAAAACAGTGACGACATCCCTATCAGAATGGCAAAAAGCAGAAGGAACAGCTTCCAGAGATTTTTATATTGCTTAATGTTCAATTGAGAATATGTTATGATCAAATTTACTTCTTCCTGAACAAACTTTTTAAAGTAATCTGTTTTTTCGACTCTGATACTTCCGGTTCTTTATTAATAGTATCAGATTCGTCCCAGGTGATTCTGAATCTGGCTTTCTTTTCTGCAGGTTTTTGCTCTGGTAAAGAATCATTTTTATACAGACCATATTCCTGGTTCAGGATTGACTTCATTGTCTGTTTTTCAGATTTGATACTTCTCCTGACCTTATCACCTGCAGCCTTAACATCATATCCCACTTTTACTTCATTCCCCCTGCTCTCTACCCTGAGCAGGAGAGAAGTTCTTCCAAGGCCGTCGTCTTCAACTACTCCGAATTCTGATTTTGCAGACGGATTTTTCTTTCTTTTTTTACTCAGAATTTCTGAAAGCCTCACTTTTAAATGGTATTCATAGGTGTTGTCAAAATTATGCCTGCCATTAACAGTAATATCAGCGGCAGAGGAATTTACATCCATCTGTGGAATGTTAAGAGCGTTATTCCTTATAAAAAAGTCATTCTCCAGTTTTTCGAACCGTATGTTTTCAAGTTCCGATAATTCAATGAATGAGGATAATTCCTTTACCGGTTCAAAATTGGTCAATGCTCCGTTGTCTATTATATAGTGACCTTCTGCAATTATTGATTTGGTTTGCACTCTGAGAAGAGAGTCCAGGGGAAGAAGAAGTGTTAATGCTCCGGTAAGGTTCCCGTAAACGTTCTCAGACTTTATGAAATCCTGTCCAAAATTTTTGAAGGTGATAAAGGTTTTATTGATGTTTATTCCGGAAATATTGAATATCCCCTTTCCTATAAGTGATTTATCTTTATTTTGGGCAATGAAACCAGTACCTGAGATAATTCCTTCCAGAGATTTCATTTTAAATGAATTAAATGTAAGCAAACCCGGGCGATAGACAAAATTGGCCATAACTTCTGTTGCCGGAAGGGATTCGAGATTCAAACTATCAGTTTTCAGCCTGATATCAAGCAACAGATCACCGGGCATTTCGAAAGCTGACTGCTTTCCTGTTTTAGGTTTTTTACTTCCGGATTCTTTTCCTGCAGAAAAGAATAATGAATCAAGCTTGTTAACATATATATCTGCGTTTGCCTTCATTTTTACATTCCTGCCGGCAAGCCATTCCGGGAGGTTCCAGAAATCACCATTTATTTTCATTTTGTAGCCCTTGTAGACCAATGAAAGATCCCTGGTTATTATTGATCCATCCATATCTATCTCCCCATTCACATCAGCAAAAGACATATTAGCTTTTTGAAGGCCAAAACCGAATGAGCTAAACCTGATTGAGGCAATTGGCTTGAGACATGCGATTTCATTAATAGTTATGCTGTCATCATGCTGCAGGTCGGTTTTCAGTCTGAGATCTATATCGAAGAAACCCGCTGCATCAGTTATCCCGTCAAGGTTAAACATCTGCTTCAGCTCTCCGGGAATTATCCTGCCACTTAAGTTCAGTTCAGTTTCGGGATCATGAAGATTTTTTATCTGAATGTTTCCGGAAATATCAGCAGACCCTATTCTGGCATTAAGGTTTTTTAGGGAAAGCAAAGCAGTCTCCTGGCTGTTTTGTGAACCGTTGGAATACAGTGAATTGAAAGAGATACCACTTACTTTCATGCCTGTTTCAGAATTGAAGATACTACCAGACTCAAGGTTGAGTTCAAGTTCGATATGAGGGGTTGTAATACCTGAAATCTTTCCTGTTATCCTGCTGTTAAATTTCAGAGTGCCTGAAAAATCATAATCCTCAGGGAGTTTTGAATAATTCTCCGGAATATATTTTCTGAGTCTTGAAAGATCAATATTTTCACCCTGAAGAACAATGTCCAGGATATTTTCAGGATTAATATTTCCGGAAACAAGGAATTGAAAATTTTCAATTGAAAGTCTGCCCTTTTTTATAGTTAAGTTATTTTCCGAATCCTCCATTTTTAGTTCAAGTCCTGCATTGAACGGAACTGAAATAGTGATTTTATCCTGAACTATCCGTTTTATATGCAGATCTGCATCTGCGCCAAGAGTTATGTAGTCATCTGAAATTCTGCTGGAAAGCTTTCCGTCAGTTACCAGGCCATCAATTTCAAGGAGTGTGGCATTATTTCTGTAAAGTACAATAAGATCTGAGAGAAGGATACGATTGAGATTCAGTGCCAGGCTGCTGCTGTCATTATTGTTACTGCTTTTTTGGGTTTTATAGTTTACCCGTCCTGAGGAATCTGTATAAAGATTTAATTTTCCCTTTTTTAGATGTATCCTTTTTATGTCATAATCCTTTTTAATAATATCAGTTATTTTGAAGTTAACTGAAAGATTTGATGCAATAAGAAGAGTGTCTGTATTTACATCCTTAAATTCATCTTTACTGAATCCTGATGAGGATAGAACAACAACATCCCTTAGTTCTAGTGATGCATGAGGAAATTTCTTAATGAAGGATAAGCGGAATGAACCAACCTCAATTTTTGTATCAATATTTTTATTGATCTTACCGAGAACGAAAACGGCAACCTGGTCGCCAGGCAAAAAGGAAGCAATAACCAGCACTACCGATATAATGATAACGAGCAGTGAAAATATTTTCAGAATTTTACCGGCTCTTTTCATACTTAATCCGGAATTCAAATCAAAAAGAATCCCCGTTTATCCGAGCAGGAATGAGAGATCGTCTCCGGGACTTTTTTCTGAAGGCATTTCACCCTTCCTGAAGAGTCTCATCTTTCTTTTTCCGATGAGAGACAAACGGTTTCCTTCCCTTAATAACATGGTGCCTTCTCTAAGTCCGGCAACAATCATACCGGGATTTGCCTCAATAAACTCCTCTATTCTCTGCTCTCTTGTTTCCCCGGCATGACCTTCCGGATTTACATCAAGATAGTGAGGATTTATCTGGAAAGGAATAAGGTTTAAAGCATTGAATGAATCAGGTTCAACAATTGCCATGTCATTAGTTGTTTTTATTGTAGGGCAAGCCATATTTGAACCGGCACTCCAGCCAATATAAGGAGTTCCTGAGATAACTTTTTCCCTTATAGAATCAATGAGTCTGTTGTCCCTTACTGTCTTGAGAAGTTTCCATGTGTTTCCTCCGCCAACAACAATGGCATTTGCTTTTTTTACTGCAGAAACAGGATCCTCAAAATGATGAATTGATTCAACTATATGTCCTATTTCCCTGAATCGTTCATTAACCTTTTCTTCATAAGTTTCGTAAGAAAAAGTAACTGCTGCATATGGTATAAAAAGAGCACTGACCGGTTTCTCTCCGAGAAATTCCCTGATATTGTTTTTTGGGTAATCAAGGTAGGGTTCTCCCGGATTCGTTGAGTTGCTTATCAGTAAAAGTCTCATATTATTTGTCGGATATTAAATTAATATTGTGATTCTCAGGAATGCTTTTTATTCCGAAAGTTCTGAAGGTGTTGTTGAAAATGTTGAAAATCAATATTTTACCTGATAATATATCCCCATTACCAGTGATAATCTTTATTACCTCATTTGCCATTAAAGTGCCGGTTATTCCGGGAAGAACTCCAAGCAGACCAACCTGGGCAGGTGCAGGATTTTTGTATGAATCTGATAAACCGGAGGGATTGAAGCACCTGTATGTCGGACCTCCCATGTAGTTGAACACGGAAACCATCCCTTCATATTTGTAAATAGCACCGTGAACCATAGGTTTATTCATTATTATGCAGGCATCATTAACAATATATCTGGTTTCAAGATTGTCTGTTGCATCAACAATTATATCAAAATCTGAAATGATACTTAAGGCGTTGGAAGCATCAAACCGCAGATTGATGATTTCAAATTCTCCGTTGGAATTCAGGTGTTCAAGACGCTCTTTTGCAATAATGGATTTCAATTTTCCCACATCAGATGTACCATAAAGTACCTGCCTTTGCAGGTTGGACTCATCAACTATATCAAATTCAACTATTGAGATCTTCCCAATACCTGCTACTGTAAGATATTGTAGTATCGGACACCCAAGTCCTCCTGCACCAACAACAAGGACTTTTGATTTCTTAAGCTTTTCCTGCCCTTCAAGACCTATTTCAGGAATCATTATCTGCCTGCCATATCGTCTGACCTCTCTGGATGATAAGATTTTTGATTCCATCTGATTTTTATTGTACGTGTATGCAAATATACTCGACTATAGTATAACAAAAAAGAAACGTACTGGTTGTTAATACGTTTAATTTATACAGGTAGTTTTGATTATTGATTATTCAGTACTCTCAGGTCTGTTTACCGGGGTCTGAATTTTAATAATTTTCGAACTGAAATAAACTGACTTTACTTCTCCGTCTGGATCACTGTTTTTTTCAAGCGCCATCTGCCACCCTAAAAGTTTATTAATCCCTGTTACACCTGCTTCAGCTATCTCGTAACCCTTTATAGGACTTTCATCAGGTGTCTCCTGTTTAAGAATTTTCTCCCTGAATGACTTTGCTAAAAACCTTCCGACAGCCCAACGATCTTCAGGTACTTTTGGGAATGATAAATTCAATTTTTCAAGGTTGCCATATTGGTATGTGTGGTTTATAAGTTCAAGATTTGAATAATCAGGCAGGGTAGCTGTGGCTAACATATCAGCCCTGGGTATTACCGGTTCTTCTTCTGAATCCTGATTTATCCCTGAATCCTCAATTTTTATTGTTAAATTATTAACAGCAATGGGCTGAAATTGAATGATTTGTTTTTTATCGTCAGGTTTATTTTCATCATAAACAGCTGCCTGAATGGGGACAAGGGAATGACTTACCCTTCCATCATTATCAAGAGATATTGACCAGCTGCTTTCATTATCCGTGACTTTGTCAGAAAGGTAAAAAGAAGAAACAATCAGGATAGCCACTGAAGCTGCAGCACTGAGTGCCGCAACAGATATCCTGATAACCTTTTGCAGAGGAGTTCTCTTTAAAAGCCTTTTCTTATGTTTATATGATATTTTGTATGGTTCAAGTTTCAGTTTGCTGAAAATATCAAATATCTTTTTTCTCTCAGGATCAGCAGAAATAATCTCCAATAGTTCATTTTTCTCATTTACTGAAAGGTCATTTTCAATGAATCCTGCACACAGATTATCAAACTGATCGGCTGAAAGGTCTGACGGATTCTTTAAAATACGGGTTTTCCCCTTAAATTCACTTTCGAAACCAATAAGCCTGATCTCACTTAGTTCCTGAAGTTCTTCCTCAAGATCAGGATTTTCAGCCAGAAAAATCTTAAGCTGTCCTGCCTGAGTTTCAGTCAGATTTCCATCGAGCCAGTCAATGAACCAGGTTTCGTAGTTTGATCTGTCGATTTTCATTTTAAAGAACAGTTTCGATTTTTCCTATGTAAGCTTTCAGTGCAACACGTCCCCGGTAAATATTTATCTTAACCTGTGCTTCTGAAAAGCCTGTTATTTCACTGATTTCCTTATAGCTGTAACCTTCATAATCCCTAAGCATAACCGATACTTTCTGAGCTTCAGGTAACTTTTCCAGCGCCTCATGTAGTATTTCGTTCAGATCACTGTATTGTGATTCATAAATCATTTCCTTTTCATGTACAGGTTCAAAACGTGTTATCCGTTTTTCTTTTCTTATAACATCGATCATTGTATGATAGGCTGTGGAGAACAACCATGCTTTAACAACCGGATAATCAATGTCCGTTACATTTCTCCAGAGCTTTTCATAGCTATCCTGCACAATATCATTTGACCGTTCCTCATCCCTGATGTTTCCAAGAATAAAACGGTAAACAGAATCAGCGAATTCCTCTACTGAGCGGTTATATTCCTTAACTGTCATCTTTTCAATTACAGCATAAAGACGTATAATTATTTAAAAAGTTACAGGGGAAGAAAAAAAGGGATACAGAAAATTGCATCCCTTTATAAACATGTTTAAGAATTCATTATTTCTTTGGCTGGTAAATCCTGATCCAGTCTATTTCCATTGAAGTCATGCCATTAATTGGCTTGTCGAGACCACCTGAAAATAAAACATACATTGGTTCCTGAGGTACGTCTGTGGTTTGGGTAAAGACCTCAGTATCATTTATTTTCCATATGAGTTTGTCAGCTGTCCATTCAAGGGTAAAGATGAAGAAATCTCCTGAATACCTTGATCCGATTGAAGTTTTGGAGCTTACACCTTTTGAACTGAAATAATCAAACCAGACTTTTCCTTTGGATGTTCTGCACACATCTATATGCGGTGTTATTTTATCGGAAAGCATCCAGAACGCGTTTTTTGCATTCGGATCACCGAGCTTTACCTTAGCAGTAAAGATTCCGTATTTCTGTCTGAAACTGTTACCTGTGCATACAATACCTGAAGTATAATTGAATTCCTTTGTTGTAAATCCCTTGTCAGCTGACCATACTTTACCTGTAGTTTTCTGAGGTTTTGTTGTAATTTTCAGAACGCTGTTCCTGATCTCGAAATTTTCTTTCTCAGTATATGCCTGCATGTCAGACTCAACGGAGTATCTGTCGTGCAGCAGCTTTTCCCCCCAGTAATAGTTTGTCAGCCATTTTTTAGTATCAAGCTTGTCACTGTCAAATTCATCGCTGAAAGTAAGCTCCCTGTGTTTGAGAATATCAAATTTATTGGAATCCTTTACTTTGAAATACCAGATTATATCTTCACTTTTCTTAAGCTTGTCATGTTCCTGAATCTCTTTAAACATTTCTGTCTTTTCAAAACGCTTTTT
The DNA here is from genome assembly GCA_937864815.1 of uncultured Bacteroidota bacterium. Classification (GTDB taxonomy): domain Bacteria; phylum Bacteroidota; class Bacteroidia; order Bacteroidales; family VadinHA17; genus LD21. The sequence goes on along the minus strand of CALMJY010000024.1, from coordinate 7,562 downwards.
GTCGAGGAGGTAGTTTTTTCTTTCCCTGAACTCGTCAGTAGCAAGATATTCCTTCAGTTCAGCATGTCTTTTCAGACGCGATGAATCATGAGTATTCTTATAATTTGCTAACTCTTTTGAAGCTTTGAATTTATAATACTCCTTAATCTCAGGGCTGGATTTAATCCTGTTATATTCAAGCAGTTTTTTGTAATCTTCAGTATCCTTGAAGGTGACAGGCTTCATGTTTTTCTTTGCAATAAATTCCGAAGATTTCACCAGAGCATCCAGCTCTTCATATCTGAGGACAACCTTGGATTTCTTTACCTCACCCTTGTCTTTAGACTTAAGATATTCCTTTATTTCAGCATCTGCTTTAAGTGCATTATATTCAAGCTCTTTTTTGAACTCATCTGTATCTTTAAAAGTAATAGGCTTCATTTTCTGCTTTTCCCTGAATTCAGCAGACTGAATATTTTTTTCAAGTGCTTCAAATTCTTTGATCTTATCAGATCCGTCGAGATCCTGAAAACGCTTCAGTTCATTTCCGGATACTGTTTTAAAATAGAGGACAATATCTTTTGCTTTCTGCAGAGCGATATACTCCTTTTCCTTATTGTATTCATCGGAATTCTTGTACTGAAGAGACTGAATTTCCTTCATTTTCTGTAAGAATCCTGCTGAAGTGACTTTTTCATTCAGCTCATTATATTTTGCCAGCTGTTCGGATCCGGCAAAAGCAGTGAGTTTCTCAAATTCAGCAATTAAAGCCTTTTCAGCTTGCTCAATTTTAGACGTTGAAGGGATCAATCCCAGTAAAAGCTTGAGACTTGCCATTTTAAAAATGTTTTAAAAACAACCTGTTAAAGATAAAAAATCTTTCTAGAAAAAAGCATTACCATCAGTCAAATATTTGTAACTGACCTTTAAGGCAGTTCTGAAGTGAACATAAAGCCCGGATCAGAATTTATAATTTTTTTTGGAAATGTAATAAATGTGATTTAACTTTGACTGACCGTTCAATCAAAAAAGTTGTCAAAATCTTAATAATTAATACTTCAGATTATGTCGCCCAGAAAGCCGAGTCAGTTTAAGGAAATCAGGGAAGAGAAACGCTCTCTGATTATGGATACAGCTCTTGAACACTTTGCAAAAGAAGGGTTTCATAGTACTACCATAAACCATATTGCAAAGCATGCAGGTATATCCAAGGGGTTGATGTATAATTATTTCAGCAGTAAAGATGAACTTCTTGCAGAGATAATAGACCGTTCAGTTTCAGAAATGTATCTCTATTTTGATGCAGACAGGGACGGCTTTCTCAGTGATGAGGAATTTGAGCTTTTCATCCGAAAGATATTTAAACTGCTGAAGGAGAACAGATCTTTCTGGCGGCTTTTTTTCCAGCTTATGATCCAGAAAGACGTCATGGATAATTATTTAAAAAGGTATAAGGTCAGGCCCGAAAAAAGTAAACAGCAGACTTCAGCAAATATAACTCCTGCATTTATATCGGATGTAAATAAAATATTCACGGATTATTTTCTGAGACGGAGAACAAACAGGCCGAAAGATTATGATCCTATAGTTGATATGAATTTATGTATAAGTACACTCAAAGGTTTCGCAATGAGTACAGTTTTTTCTGATGAAATGGAGGATAATCTTTATGAAAAGACAATTAACAGGATTATTGAAATCTATAAATAATACAAAGATGGGTACTTTCAGATTACATTTTTCTATTCTTATTATACTGGCATGCATTCAGGGCACGGAAATTTATTCCCAATCTCTTTCCCCAACAGAAATAATCAGAAAAGCAGAAGATAAGTTCAATGGTGAGAAGTCGAGCATGATGGTTATGTCAATGACGATAGTGCGCCCAACATGGCAAAGAACTGTAGATTTTAAAAGCTGGTCACTGGATCGTGATTTTTCTCTTACTTTGATTACAGCTCCAGCGAAAGATGCTGGTCAGACTTTTCTGAAGAGGATGACAGAAATGTGGAACTGGAATCCTTCAATAAACAGGCTGATAAAGCTTCCCCCTTCAATGATGTCGCAGGGATGGATGGGATCTGACTACACTAATGATGATATATTAAGGGAATCGAGTGCTGTTAATGATTATACACATAATGTTACTGCTGAGGAGACAATTGACGGAAGGGAATGTTACAGGATATTGATGAAAGCAAAAGAGGATGCTTCGGTGGTATGGGGACACCAGGTTAGATGGATAGATAAAAAGGAGTTTCTTGTACTCAGGGCAGAACTATATGATGAAGACGGTGTTCTTGTAAGAACAGAGACTGGTACTGACATAAAGATAATGGATGGAAGGACAATTCAGACCAGGATTGAACTGATCCCTGTTGATGAACCCGGAAATAAAACTGTTGTAACAATTAAGGAGATAAGGTTTAATATCCCGATAGAGGATAGCTTCTTCTCCCAGCAGAATATGAAAAATGTGAGATAAGGCGACAGACAGAATATGTCTCAAATATTTATTCTAACGATATGAAGAACTACAAGATAGCATGGCGAAATCTCTGGCGGAACAGAAGGCGAACCCTGATAACTGTTGCTTCTGTATTCTTTGCTGTTTTTTTTGCGCTCGTTATGAGATCACTTCAGCTTGGCACCTATGATCACATGTTCAGGAATGCAATTGAATCATATACAGGCTACATTCAGATCCAGCATGAGGATTTCTGGGATAACAAGATTGTTGACAATACATTTGAATTTACCAGTGATCTCGATCAGGATATCCGGAGCATGAAAAATGTCACAGGAACAGTTCCCCGTTTTGAATCATTTGCACTTGCTTCATCGGGGACTCTCACGAAGGGAGTTCTGGTAATGGGCATTGATCCGGAGAAAGAGGCTCTTCTTTCAGATACAAGGAGCAAGCTTGTAAAGTATCATCTTACAGATGCGAACATTGGGGCCTTAAAAAATTCAAACCTTCCTGAGACGATGAAGAAAAGCCTTGATCTTTTTAAGGGGAATTTCTATTCCAGCAATTCATCGCTTGCTGTCGATTTCAATATTGAAGATAAAGATTCATCCATGATTAACAGTATATTCAGAAAACATGCATCATTCGAAAATGGATATATAAGTTTGGGAGAGCCCGGAGCACTCATAGGTTCCAAACTGGCATTGTATCTTAATGCAGGAATCGGAGACACGATTGTATTACTTAGTCAGGGGTATCATGGTACAACTGCTGCCGGGAAGTTCAGGATCAATGGCATCGTTAAGCTCCCAACTCCTGATTTTGACAATAAGATTGTATATCTGCCATATAATATCTGCCAGGAACTGTATAATGCCCCGGGAATGCTAACATCGCTGGCAATAAGCATAAAAGATAACGATGACGAGACAATCGAAGGAATGGTTAAGGAAATTGAAAAAGAGATTACACCTCCTCTGAAGGTAATGGAATGGCGTGAAATGAACAAGCTGATGATAAACCAGATGGATGCTGACAGTAAAAGTGGAATGATAATGATCTTTATCCTTTACCTTGTAATTGCTTTCGGGATTTTCGGCACTGTACTCATGATGACTGCTGAAAGGAGAAGGGAGTTCGGAGTTCTGGTTGCAATCGGGATGCAGAAAAATAAACTCTCTGTTGTTGTAACAATGGAGCTGATAATGATGGGATTTCTTGGAATAATCTCCGGTATTGTTGCTTCTCTGCCGGTTATCTTCTATGGGTACTCCCATCCGATAAGATTTCACGGTGAAATGGCCAAGATGTATGAGGATTACGGGATGGAAGCAGTAATGCCCTTCCTTCTTCCTGATATGTATGTGCTTTGGCAGTCCTTAGTCGTTGCAATTATTGTTTTTATTGCATTGATTTATCCCTTGAGAAAAATCAGGAAGATGAAAGTAGTTAATTCATTAAAGGCATAAAAATATAAGATTATGATCCTGAAAACAGCCTGGAAAAATGTCTGGCGTAACCGGGTAAGGAGCCTTGTGGTTATCGCATCAGTAACTGTTGGAATATTTGCAGGTGTCTTTTCCGTAGCCTTCATGAACGGAATGATTGCACAGCGTTTTGATGCTGCAATTGATGAGGAAATATCCCATATTCAGATTACCGGTAAAGATTATGTGCTCAATAATGACCCTTCTATTTATATGAATTCCGGCGATGGAATTGTACAAACAGTATCAGTTATCCCGGGTGTAGAGCAGGTGGTCGTAAGGAAAATGATAACCGGAATGGCAGGGACGGCTTCAAAAAGTGCTGGTGTTCAGATAATCGGAATAGACCCTGATGCGGAAAAAAGAATATTTAAGCTTTATAAAACCATTATACCCGGGACAGGTGATTATTTTGAAAGGGAATCAAAATATGAACTTGCGTTTATTGGTCAGGATCTGGCAAAAGAGCTGAATATTATCCGATTCTCAGTTGACATTACTGTTCTGTCAAGGCTCGGGGAGAAGGAGGTTCCGGTTGAGATAATTCATAAACTGAAATCAATTTCGGGAAGGAGATTTCCAAATGAAAAGAAATTCACGTCCACTGTTACATCGATACTTACAAAAAGAGAACTTAAGGAATATGGCCAGCTTATTAAAGAGGAAGCATGGTCGTACCGTGAAAACTCAAGAATGACATTGACCTTTCTTGATAAGGATAATAACCAGGTTTCTTCTGTTTTCCGGATTGCAGGAATATTTGACATAAAAAATACGATGTTTGAACAAAGCCAGGTCTTCCTCAGAAATGAAGTCATAAGCCGCCTGACAGGCATGGATGAAAGCTCATTTCATCAGGTTGTGATACGTATTACTGACATCAGGAATTCAGAAAGTATTACAGAAGACATCCGTAGCCGGTTCCCGGAACTCGATGTTAAAAACTGGAAGGAACTTCAGCCTGACCTGGCAATGATGACAGATTATGTACATCAGATTTATGGTTTATTTATGGGGATTATTCTTGCAGCCCTGGCGTTTGGTATAATAAATACAATGCTGATGGTTGTTCTTGAAAGAACGAAGGAGTTAGGCATGCTTACTGCCATCGGGATGAATAAACGAAAGGTCTTTTCAATGATAATGCTTGAGTCAGTATTTCTTTCAATTACCGGCGGTATTGCTGGTATGATTGCAGGATGGATAACAATAATTCTTACAGCAAAAAAAGGTATAAACTTTACCCAGTATGCTGAAGGGATGGAAGCTTTTGGTTATTCAGCCCACATTTTTCCGGAGATTTCAACCAGCTTTTTTGTAATGGTTACTGTTCTGATAATTATCACCGGTGTAGTTTCATCTGTATACCCTGCATTAAAGGCTTTGAAACTTGATCCGGCTGAGGCGATCAGAACAGAATAGCATATTCCAACAATTAAAACGATATAGTCATGAAAATACTTGAGTTAAAGAATGTTAATAAAATATACAACGGATCCGAAGTGCATGTTCATGCTGTAAATGATGTGTCGCTTGAATTCAGGGAGGCAGAATTTGCTGCAATTGTTGGTCCGTCAGGATCAGGCAAAACAACACTGTTAAACCTGATAGGTGGTCTCGACATGCCTACCTCAGGGAGCATAATTATTGATGGTACTGATTTGTCAAAGCTTAAGTCATCACAACTTATAGATTTCAGAATGAGGAATATAGGGTTTGTTTTTCAGGCCTATAATCTGATCCCGGTACTTACTGCACGGGAAAATGTTGAATTCATAATGTCCTTGCAAAAATGGTCGAAGAGAGAACGGGATGAAAGGACTTTTGAACTCCTGAAGGCTGTTGGGCTTGATGAAAGGGCAGACAGCAGACCCTCAAAACTTTCGGGAGGACAACAACAGCGGGTCGCTGTTGCAAGGGCGCTTGCTTCCAAACCTAAATTTGTGCTGGCAGATGAACCAACTGCAAACCTCGATTCAAAATCAGCCACCACACTTCTTGAAATAATGGAAAAGCTTAATCACGAAGAGAAAATTACATTTATCTTTTCAACTCACGATCCGAGAGTGGTTAAAATGGCACATCGGGTTATAACCCTTGTTGATGGAAGTGTTGCTACTGATGAGATAAGGGAATAAGAGAAATAAATCCATTTAATAATGGTGAGAATCTTAAAAATATCCTTATTGCTCCTGCTCCTTTACGGTCCCGGACTTTTTTCTCAGGAACCAGACAAAAAAATCAATCTGAATGGTTATGTAAGTACGATGCAAAGTGCGATTTTTGACTCCCTTTCAGGACCGTTTATTATTGATAATCTTATACATAACAGATTAAATTTCAAAGCCTATCTTAATGATAATATAACATTTGCCACGGAATTGAGAAACAGGCTATTCATCGGAGATATGGTAAGGAGCGGTCCTACATACTCCGAAATGGTTGCAAGTGATGAAGGAGTTGTTGATATGTCATGGAATCTTCTTAATGAGCCATCTTTTTTTCTTAATACCACCATTGACAGGTTATGGGTTGATTTCAATTATGATAAATTCCAGGCAAGGATTGGGCGTCAGCGTATCAACTGGGGCCAGACACTAATATGGAATCCTAATGACATTTTCAATGCCTATTCATTCTTCGAGTTTGACTATATTGAACGACCTGGCAGTGATGCTGTGAGGTTGCAGTATTATCCTGCATTTTCATCGGCAGTTGAAATTGCAGTGAAGGCAGATTATGAAGACAGGATTACTGCTGCTGCATTATACAGGTTCAATAAATGGGGATATGACATCCAGTTTCTCTCAGGATACTTTAACAGTGAGGATTTTGTAGCGGGGGCCGGATGGTCAGGGGCTTTCGGATCTGTTTCATTCAGAGGTGAAATGTCCTGGTTTCAACCGGTAGAGCATTTTACAGATTCAACCGGAACAGGAATTTTCACAATCGGTTTTGACAAAGCATTCAAAAATAACTCTATGCTCCAGTTTCAGTTTATGTACTGTAATAATCCCGCTGATTATGATAATTTCCTTTCCTTCTATACAGGATCACTCTCTACCAAGGAACTGGCATTTTCAAAATTTACACCGTTCGGGCTATATTCATACCCTGTAACACCTCTTCTGACAATAAGCGTTTCAGGAATGCTTTTTCCTGACCTTGACGGATACTTTGCAGGCAGTTCACTGGATTTTTCTCTGGCGGAAAATGTCGATTTTTCGCTTTACTGGCAGCATTTCAGAAGTGAGGTGAATAATCTGAAAACCAGAATGAATCTTGGATTTCTGAGAATAAAGTATAGTTTCTAGATTTTTCCTACTTTTACCGCATCTTAAATCAGACAGGATGGCTCTTGTACACGAATTTGAAAAAAGCGGTAACTGGCTCTTTCGCAGGCGAAGCTGGTTACCAGTATTTATGATTGTAGCCGGAATTATTGTAATGTATACCGGTAACAGGCAGGCTATCATATATGATATGAGGGATGAACTTATCTTTCTTGCCGTTAGCCTTTTGGGTCAGTTCATAAGAATATATACAGTAGGATTTGCTCCAAAAAATACATCCGGAAGGAATACTGAGATAGGACAGCTGGCTGATGAGCTTAATACAACAGGAAT
>CALMJY010000023.1 GCA_937864815.1 uncultured Bacteroidota bacterium | reverse complement strand
ACAAAGGTCACAGAGAAATCATAATCAAAATTTTACCTTTGTGTTCTCTGTGAGACCTCTGTGCCCTCTGTGGTTAAAATAAATCTTTTCAATATACATTATTTTACGGCCTCGATCTCATCCATTTTTGTATACATTGCCCTGAATGTATCCCAGGGGGTCCATGCGGGATTTTTCGGATGAACTGCTCTTTTGTTCCGGTCATTCACTGTTCCGTAAAATCCATCCATAAAACCTTCGGTCGATGTCCAGCAGGTCTGCATCATTCCGTAATATCTTGGCTTCATCTCCTTTGTGGCATATTTAACCCATCTTGCCATATCCTCAGTCTGGATCACTGCAGTTTCAGGTGTTCTCCAGGGGCATGTAATGACCCTGAAGCCATTCATTGCAAAATAGATAGCAGTCTGATCGGGTCTTTCATAATGCCAGTCACACATCACAATGTCTTTCGGAACCATGTCAATTGCCCTGTAGGTATAATTATATGAAGCTTCCCAGAATCCAAGACCTGTGGCTCTTCCATCTAGAAAACGGTCAGCCCACAGCCACAGCTCGCGGTTTTTCTCCTTCAGATGATTTCTGACAAGGTTTACTTCATCTGCAAAAAGGATTGCCTTATCAACACCCTGGCAGCGCGGGCATTTGTCATCACCCAGGTAGAATATTTCATCCATCCCGGAATGAAAAGCATCTGCCTCAAAAACATCGCAAAGTTCATCAACAACTGAAAATATTACCTTGTGTACTTCGGGATGGCGGGGACAGTAACTTTTAGCATAGAGGAAATCCTTGTTCGGCCATACATATTTCTCCGGCATCTTAATATGAGGTGTTTCATCAAACTCAGGGAAATTCTGAAGTAGTTTATTCACCTTGTTTCCTCCTGATTGATGACCGAGCAAGTTTATATCAGGAATAATCCTGATATTATTCTTCCTGCATGCTTCAACGATTTTCTTGACATCCTTTTTTGAAAGGGCTCCTGAATCCTGCAGCTGGGGATAACTCTTATACTGGTAGTTATAACCCACAAGCAGGACAAGAGTATTAACTTTACGGGGTGCAAGTTCCTCATTTATAAATTTAACAAACCTGTCAACACCGGAGGTTTTTGGTGCACCGATACAGAATCCTCTTACCTGGAAAATCTTTTCTGAAGCCTCCTGGGCAACAGATAACAGGCTGAATCCTGTCAGCAGAATTATTGAAATGATAATATTTCGTGGTTTCATAACAGTCAGTTGGTTGGTTTCTTAATAATAGAAAGTTATTATTTGGCTTTTTCAAGTTCATCTATCCTCTTGTACATTGCCTTGAATGTATCCCAGGGAGTATATTCGGAATTTTTTGGATGAACAGCTCCTTTAGCCTTGTCAGATAAATCACCATAGAAACCGTCAATAAACCCTCCGGTGTCCATCCATGTAGTAACTACCATGCCATAATATTTTGGTTTCATTTCGGGTGTTGCATACTTCCGCCATCTGGCCATGTCTTCAGCCTGTATAACAGCCCTCGGGGGAGTCCTCCAGGGGCAGGTCACAACCCTGAATCCCTTCATTGCAAAATATACAGGTGTCTGGTCTGGTCTTTCATAATGCCAGTCGCAGATAACTATGTCTTTTGGTACCATATCAACAGCTCTCCATGTATAGTTATATGATGCTTCCCAGAATCCAATACCCGTGGTCTTTCCATCTATAAAACGATCACCCCATATCCACAACTCCCTGTTCTTAAGGGCAAGATGATCCCTGATCCTTCTTACTTCGTCTGCAAAAAGAACAGCTTTGTCAATTCCTTTACAACGGGGACATTTGTCATCTCCCAGATAAAATATCTCATCCATGCCTCCATGGAATGCATCTGCTTCATACACATCACATATCTCATCGATAACCGCAAAAAGTACCTTGTGAACATCAGGGTGTAGCGGACAATAACTTTTGCAGTACAGGAAGTCATCATTTGGCCACTTGTAATCTTTCGGCATCTCAACATGCGGAGTTTCATCAAACTCGGGGAAATGTGTGAGAAGATTCCCGAGGTTACCTGCCCATGACTGATGTCCGATAAGGTTTATCTGTGGTATAATCCGTATATTATACTTCCTGCAAACAGCCACAATCTTTTTGACATCTTTTTTCGAAAGGGCATTCGAATCGGCAAGTTGCGGATAACTCTCAAACTGGTAATTGTAATCTCCGAGAAGGAAGAGGGTATTTACTCCCCTGGGAGCCAGTTCGTCACCAATAAATTTAACAAAACGGTCAAGGCCCTGAGGAGATGGAGCATTTATACATAAACCCTTAACAGGGAAAACTGCATCCTCAGAATACTGTGCAATCATATTTGGTTGCCACATCATCAGCAGCAAAACAAACGGGATTAGTCTGATTGTCTTTTTCATAGGGATTTGTTTTAAGTGGTTATATCTGGTTTATACTTGGTGCTGGGTGCTGGGTACTAGGTGCTGGGTACTGGGTGCTGGGTACTGGTTCCTTCTACCGGTTCCCCTCCTGGGAGGGGTTGGGGGTGGGTTGCTTAGATTCTCAGTTCCATGTTCCAGGTAGTCATACCGATTACCGATTACTGAATACCGATTACATATTATATTACTACTACTTCTTCCCGATCAAAATATCAGTCTTGGGAGTAGCCTGCCCCTCATCATCCACAATGCCGAAAGCAGTTGATTTATAGTTCCAGTTTGCGTATGCAACATTATGCTTTTCGAAAATAGAGATCATATCACTGTACCATGCCAGCTTAGCTTCGGGAAAATTATCGAGAAAGACTCCGAACTCACCACAATAAAGCGGAAGTCCTGTCTTTTCTGCCATAGCAAAAGGTTTGCACATCATATATTCAAGCGTATCAATGTTATAAATCCTTTTCTGATCCGGTGTAGTGCCGTCAAGTACTATCTGGCCCGGGTAGCTGATCTTTCCCTTAAAATCTTTCAGACTGGTCCATCCGGCCTGGTAATGGGTAAGGTAGAACGGTTCATAAAAATGATAGCTAAGTATGAAATTAGTATCATTATCCGGTACCCTGAAGGTATCAAATGTTGCAGCACTTTGCCATCTGTTTGACCCGAGAACAAGCACTCTTGCAGGCTCCCACGACCTGATTGAATCAATGAGCCGGGCAAGTAAAGTATTCCATTGTTCCGGATCATCAGCAACAGGCTCATTCATAGGCTCATAAGCCACCATCCCATTCGGATATTCCTTAAGGAATGATGAAAGATCCTTCCATAGCATTATGAATTTATCCTGCTCCTCCGGCTTTGTCCACAAAGGTTTGTCACCTTCATTAAAATGATGTGAACGAAGTATATGGAGATCAACAACAACTCTCAGACCAGCATCGCTGCACCAGTCGAGACTGTTCTTCATCAGTGCAAATGCATCTTCATTTCTTTTTCCTGCTTCATCCCACATCTGCTCCTCGTCGATAGGCAGACGTATATGATCAAAGCCCAGTGAATCAATATACCTGACATCCTTTTCAGTAAAGAAGGCAGCTCTTGCTTCTCCCCTTCTTCCACTTTGCGAGAGCCAGTGAGCAATATTTGTTCCGCGTTTAATTTGAAAAGATTCATCTGCAAAGGCTTTTTCATTCTTTTCTGTTTGGCTGCCACCGCATGAAATAATGATACAGGTAAGGCAAAACAGACCGGCATAATAAAGAAATCTTTTCATTTTTATCAGGTTTTTGGGTTTATTTAATCTTATAATATCACAGAATATTATACTTTAGTGGCAATCAGGTATTCTGAGCTAATTTAAGTTATCCTCCGGTATTAAAAACATGAAAATTATTAAAACAATTCATATTAACAAAAATTAACAATTCCCGATTATGAAAAAACTGAATGCCATTCTGCTGTTATTCCTGACATTTACAGGTCTGTCAGCCCAGAAGATTTCAAGGGACCTCAATGTAGATCTGTTGATAAACCATGCCGGATATAATCCCGGTACTTCAAAGATAGTTGTGGCAAAGGGGATAGTAACAGGGAAATTTGATGTAGTTGATGTCACTTCAATGAAAATCGCTTTTACCGGATCGTTCAAACCAGCCAAAGGTGATTTTGGTGATTATTCCACAGGGGATTTCTCTGAAATGAGAAAAGAAGGAACCTATTATATTAAATATGATACTCTCAGGTCGTTTCCTTTTGTAATCAGTTCTTCAGCCTACAGGGCACCAATGGACCTTATCACCAGGTATTTTTCGGTTCAGCGCTGCGGTGCTAGCACTACTGGTTACCTTACTCCATGCCATAAAGATGATGGAATAAGAATGGACAACGGGAAACGTCAGGATGTCAGCGGAGGGTGGCACGATGCAAGCGACCTAAGGAAATGGGTAGGCGCTACAATCTATGGAATGATCGGCCTTTCAAAGGTATATGAGCTGGATTCCCGTCCCGGAAATAACAGGAGCAAAATCCTGGAAGAACTCTATTGGGGAAATCAGTACTTCCTGAAAATGCAGGAACCTCAGGGTTATATAATGAGTTTTGTGGGAGGAGACGTTAAAAAACACTCCGACAGCAACCGCTGGACCAACAACGAACCCGGACAGGAAGGAGGAGAACTGAAATTCGTGAAACCTGCAGCGGGCAAGTCAAAATCCGATATGCTTATCTTCGGATCAAATGATGACAGGGTAATCCATACTGATCCACTGGATCTGACAGGCCAGTATAATTTTATTACAGCCGAAGCCATAATGTCAAGGGTTACAAAGCCAACCGATGGTGCATATTCAGTGAAATGCCTTGATGCTGCAAAAAAATGCTTTGAATGGTGCCTTACAAAAAACTATAATGAACAGACTTCCGTGATTGCAGCCTCTATGCATGCAGCAGTTGAGATGTATAAGACTACAGGTGAAAACAAATATAAAGAATTTGCAGTTGCACAGGCAGCAGTACTGAAAAAAATTCAGGTGGTAAATGGTTCTGAAATCAAGGGCTTTTTCATGACATCCTTAAACAGTAACGAGCCATACAAGAATATCTGGGAGGGCTGCCTGGAGATAATCTCGCTTTGCGACATGGTTAAGCTTTTTCCTGACCACAAAAATGCATCTGACTGGAAATCAATAATAACCTTCTATTCAAAAGATTATCTGAATACAATTACATCATTAAATACATTTGGAATAGTACCATTCGGTCTGTATAAAGGAAAGGATCCGGGAGGAAACAGAAAGGCCGGAGAATACTGGTACCGGTATTTCATGCAGCCTGAACTTGACTGGTGGGTGGGAATAAACTCCAACCTGGCTTCAGCAGGGATAGGACTTCTGAAAGCATCACAGGTACTCGATGATCCGAAACTGAAGGCACTTGCTCAACGGCAGTTGGACTGGATAACAGGAGTAAATCCGTTCAACAGTTCAACTGTTGTCGGCGTAGGATATAACCACCCGAAACATTTTCCGGGAAGCACCTTCCTTCCTAATACTCCTGTAATTCCCGGGGCTGTCCTTAATGGTCTTGGCGGTACACCACTGGACCAGCCTGAGATCGGAACCGGCAACTGGCAGATATCGGAATACTGGACTCCAATGGTCGCATATACAATCTGGCTCATGGCTGAACTTACTGCAGCCGGATAGAAAATCGTGTTATATTTGTGGGAATTTTACCCCTAAATCCCCCAAAGGGGACTTTACCAAAATAGAGTTGGTAAGTTAGGTAAGCCCCCCGTGGGGGGTTTGGGGGTTGTTACGAAGGAAGAAAAAATTTTAGTCCATATGAACAGAATTTTTCTCAGAAGTCTTATCAACTTGTATTTATCTATTTCATTGTTGATGGTATTTCAGATATCTGTTTCAGATCTGTACTGTCAGGGCACAAAGCTTTTCCAACCCGTTCCTCCTCAGAAATCAGGTATTACATTTAAAAACACAATCACTGAAAACGAGGAAGCAAATGCCCTTACCCATGAAAACCTTTATAACGGAGGCGGCCTGGCAGTCGGGGATCTTAATAATGACGGGCTCGAGGATATTTTCTTCATCGCAAACATGGGCCTCAACAAGCTTTACCAGAATCTCGGAGATCTGAAATTCAGAGATATATCAAAGAGCTCCGGTGCGGAAGGTCGTGCCGGGTGGAAGACAGGAGTTACAATGGCTGACATAAATGGTGACGGGCTTCTGGATATTTATGTCTGCTACTCGGGAAAAGGAGCGCCTGAAAAAAGGAAAAATGAACTCTATATAAACAAGGGGAACCTGAAATTTGAAGAGAAATCCAGGGAATATGGTCTTGACGATATGACCTATTCAACCTTAGCAGCATTTTTCGATTACGATCTCGACGGTGATCTCGACATGTTCCTGGTTGCAACAAATGTAATTGTAATCAGGGGGATGGATTTTGAGGAAGCACGCAAGGTAAACGATCCGTATGCAGGTGATAAGCTTTACAGAAATGATGGCAACAGGTTTGTGGACGTAACAGCCGCTTCAGGAATCATCTCAAATGCAATGGGTTATGGCCTGGGTGTTAACATCTCTGACCTGAACAAAGACGGATTACCCGATATTTATGTCACAAACGACTATATTGAACCTGACTATTTCTATATCAACAACGGAGACGCAACCTTCACCAACAGGATCACAGATCATATTCAGCATATTTCACAGTCAGCAATGGGGCTTGACATAGCAGATTTCAACAATGATACGTGGCCCGATATTTTTACGGCAGATATGCTCCCTGCTGACAACCGGCGTATTAAACTTTTGTACGGTCCGGATAACTATATGCAGTATGCTCTTGCAGTTATGGCCGGCTATTATCATTCAAGCATGCGGAACATGCTTCAGATGAACAATGGGAACGGAACATTCAGCGAAATAGGGCAGTTTGCAGGGATCTCAAATACCGACTGGAGCTGGGCACCTTTGTTTGCCGATTTTGATAATGACGGGTGGAAAGATTTCTTCATTTCCAATGGTTACTTCAAGGATTACACCGACCGTGACTTCCTGAAATATAAAAACGACTATTTCAGCCAGGCTGCAAGATCCGGAGAGAAACCCGACACGTTTTCTCTTACCAAGCTAATGAAATCAACCCCTGTTCAAAATTACATCTTCAGAAATAATAAGGATCTCATATTCACCGACAAAACAATTGAATGGGGATTAGAAAAAAAGGTCTTTTCAACCGGCAGTGCATACACCGACCTTGATAATGACGGTGATCTCGATCTCGTGATCTCAAACCAGAATGAGACAGCATCTGTTTACAGGAACATGCTTCGGGAAACAAATCCAAAAGCTAACTATATAACTATCAAGCTAAAAGGAGCAGGCAAAAACACTTTCGGACTGGGCAGTAAAATATACCTGTATGAAGGAGGGGCAGTTCAGTATCTTGAACAGATGCCTACAAGGGGTTACCAGTCTACAGTAACAAATAATCTTCACTTTGGACTTGATGACAAGGAGTTTGCCGATTCAATCAGAGTGGAATGGCCCGGTGGAAGAATATCACGTCTTACCAGAACAAAGGCGAATCAGATAATTACTATAACTGAATCAGGTGACAGGCAGAAACAAAATGTTACCAAACCTGCAGCTACCATTTTTTCAGGCGTTGAATCGCTGATACCATACGAACATGTGGAATTCGGATCAAATGATTTCAAACGTCAACCCCTCCTTCATTATATGCCTTCACCTGTTGGTCCTGTGATGGCAATGGCGGATGTAAACGGAGACAATCTTCAGGATTTCTACACTGGAGGTGCCAGGGAAAATCCGGGAAAGCTCTTCGTCCAGTCAGCTGACGGCAAGTTCAGACCATCTCCTTTCTTCAATTATAAGGAAGACTTTAATTGCACAGATGCCGATGCAGTGTTTTTTGATGCTGATAAGGACGGTGACATGGATCTATACGTAGTAAGCGGTGGATATGGTGAGTACAGCCGGAATGATGTAAGTCTTCAGGACAGGATATACTTCAACTCGGGGTCAGGGCGTTTCTCAAGACGTCCCGATGCACTTCCACCTATGCCGGCTTCAACTTCATGCGTTGAACCTGCTGATTTTGATAAGGATGGAGATATTGACCTCTTCGTTGGAGGAAGACTTATTCCGGGGGAATATCCTAAACCTCAGAAATCATTTCTCCTGGTAAATGACGGAACAGGGAAATTCAGCAACAACATTGATATGATAATACCAGAGTTATCTTCAGGAGGAATGATAACCGATGCAGTATGGCTTGATCTTAACAAAGACAGCTGGCCTGATCTTATCACATGTGGTGAGTTCATGCCTATTAGGGTCTTTATAAATGACAAAGGGAAGAAATTCACCGAAGCTACCAAATCATATTTTTCACAATATGAGGGAGGATTATGGAACAGGCTCTACCTGGCTGACTTTGACAAGGACGGGGACCTTGATATGGTAGCAGGCAACTGGGGAACCAACTCACAGTTCAAAGCATCAGCTGATAAACCTCTGCAGATAACATTCAAAGATTTTGACAATAACGGTTCTGTTGACCCTGTTATTACCTTTTATAATGGAAGTAAATCATATCCATGGCCTACCCGTGATGAATTGCTGGCACAGATCCCGGTACTAAGACGGAAATTTCCGGATTATAAATCCTATTCTGAAGCACAGATCACCGATATTTTCCAGGAGGGTGACCTGAAGGGATCTACGGTCTTAACCGTTACAGAACTCCGCACAGTATATTTCAGGAATGACGGGAATAAGTTTACTAAAATGACACTTCCTCCGGAGGCGCAGTTTGCACCTGTCTTTGCAATTGAAGCAATTGATTATGACAATGATGGTAATCCTGATCTCATTCTTGCAGGCAATCAGAATGCAGCATGTGTAAGGCTCGGGGTAATCGATGCCAGTTACGGACAGCTCTTCAAGGGTGACGGAAAAGGAAATTTCAGATATATACCTCAATCACTGTCAGGATTTACAATGACGGGAGATGTCAAATCATTAAAGACAATAACAGTAAAAAACTCGCGATATCTGCTGGGGGGGATAAGCAACCTTGGAATTGTAACTTATAAACTAAATTCAAAATGAGATTAAAATATTCAGATACTTACTTCCGGAATAAACTTTTACTGATAGCCTCCGTTTTCCTTATATTGATAACACTCTCATGCTCAAGGAGCGGCAAGGATCATTCTATCGGAAACGATGAGTACATAAAACTGGGGATGCCTGATTACAGAAAAAAATGGAACAGTGATGATTATGCTGAAGCAAATATCACTCTGGGAACACTCAGGGAGAAGACCCCCCTTTCTCTTCCCAGAAAATCGAGCAAAAAATCAGGTGAAGTTTTTGCAAGGATTATAAATGTGGAAAACCTGGCATTTGCATATGACACAGCTATACCACTAAATGTAAGGGCCTACATGATTCAGCACTATCCACGGATAATCGGAGAAGCTGAAAACCTCTATCTGGTTGAAGCAAAAGGAAGGATAGTCTATGCTGAAGAATATATTGAGATCTTAAAATTCAATCTTAATATTTATCATATTATGCTTGACCTTTCTGATATTATCGATAAATCAGATGATGAAAGCGTAGCGGGTTTTAAAGACGGAAAGAATTCAGTAAGGTATTTTTACATGCAATATATCACATCGATGACTGAAAAAGTCATCAGCCCGGAAATTGTATCTTCAAAAGGATTTAAGGAACTGATCAGTTCGGTCTGTGAATCTGTTAACAGTAATTCCGGATGGATGGCGGCCCAGGATAAAACCACAGTGGCTGCGGCATTAAGAAACCTGGCCGAAAAATCAGGATCAAAAGCTATAAGAAACACTCTCATGAATTCAGTTAATTCATTAACAAAATGATCAAACCAAACAAACAATTTACCCTGCTGGCAGGAATAACAGCTTCCGTTTTTCTGCTAACGGGAGCATGCAAAAGTGATTCACAGATTAATACCATAACTCCTGAGAACTACTGTTTTGTTGAATACCCGGGTTTCCCAAACAGTCATTCCACATGGGGTGATATAGGATATAACCCTCACTTCAATTCAGTTTATATCGGAGTAACCAATCATGCCGACAGCGTCGGCCTCTTTGAATACGATATAAGAAATGACAGGATGACCCTCAATGGTTTTATCGGTAAAATGGCAAACCTGAGAGATTTTCAATGGCAGGGGAAAATACATTCAAAAATTTTAACCGGACCCGATAATCAGGTTTACTTCGCTACTGACGGAGGAGAGAGCAGGGAGGAATACCTTATGGAACATCCTCATGGTTATGCTGGAGGATATGTGATGAAGTGGGATCCGGCTACCCGGACCCTCAGAAACCTGGGAAACCTGATGCAATATGAAAGCATTAAGGATATTGAAATTGACAATGAAACCGGAAACATTTATGCAATCACCTACCCCCAGGTACATTTTATTCTATACAATGCAGCTGAAAATCAGGTAAAAGACCTTGGACGCCTCGGCAGCTCTCACGTTCCCAGGGTAATGTTTACCGATAAATGGGGTAACTGCTATTATGTTGACTGGAGGCAGCGTCTGGTAAAGTATGATAAACAGGCGGGAAAGCTTCTGTTTGATAAGAACCCATTACCCGCCTTCCCTGGTACACCGGGTTCAAAGATCATCACAGGGGTGACAGCCTATGCAAAGGATAATGAAAGGAATATAATATATCTTATTACCTATGGTGCAAAAATTATCGCCTTCCATCCTCAGGAATCAGGAATAGGAATGGTTGAAGATCTGGGCGGTGTACTTCCCGACGAATTCACAAATAATCCCTGGGGCCCCTACTGTCCAAATCTTGCATTCGGTAAAAACGGTAAATTATACTATATCGTGGGTGGGCATGGTAATTTCTCCAAAGACAATAAGACACTCTTCATGGAATTTGATCCTGAAACAAGAACACATGTAAAGCTGTTTGGCTTTGACCCTGTTGTTATTGCTGAGATTACCGGCTCAGATGTTATTGATAAAGATGGTAATATCTATTTTGCAGCAAGGAAGGAGATTCCGCGTTCATCAGCATTAAGCGTTGGTGAAGGGGGCGGGAAAGGGACCATATCCAAACCATTCATGTTAATATTTAACCCGGAAAAGAAAATTGGAAAATGAAAACAGTGATAAGATTTCTTTTAATAATAGTTTTACTTACAGTCAGTATCAGCCTCAGAGGTCAGTACACTCTCTTCACTCCTCCCGGGTCCTTTGCAATTGAAGTATCACTTGAAAATTCTGACCTTCCGCGTCTTCCCATGTACCGGAATTCAATATCATCACTCACTGTTAAGGGCGATATGATAATCGGAGGTACAACAACATCCGACGGATC
>CALMJY010000022.1 GCA_937864815.1 uncultured Bacteroidota bacterium | reverse complement strand
AGGAATATTGTAATAAGGAATTCTCTCGACGGAAATGTGATGGTGATTGTTATTTTTTTTCATGAGCATGAACAGTCCAGGAAAGAGCTTCTGGATTTTCTTCTGAAAGAGTTTCCACAGATCAAATCTCTCCAGTATATAATCAACACCAAGAAAAATTCTTCGCTTGGAGACCAGGAACCTGTATTATACCATGGACTTGATCATCTGACGGAAGAGATGGATGGACTTAAGTTCAGGATAGGCGCTAAATCATTCTATCAGACAAATACTGTTCAGGGTAAAATCCTGTACAGGATAGCAAAGGAATTTGCCGGATTAACGGGAAATGAGGTGGTCTATGATCTTTATACCGGCACGGGTACTATTGCAAACTATCTTGCCGGATCAGCTTCAAAGGTTATTGGTATTGAATATATTGAAGAAGCTGTTCAGGATGCACGTATAAATTCCAGTCTTAACAATATTGGTAACGCCCTCTTCTTTGCAGGGGATATGAAGGATGTTCTTTCAGGTGAATTCATCTCTGCAAACGGAAAACCCGATGTAATAGTTACAGATCCACCCAGGGCAGGGATGCATGAGGATGTTGTAAGAGCAATTCTGCAGGCTTCTCCCGAAAGAGTGGTTTACGTTAGCTGTAATCCTTCCACCCAGGCCCGGGATATTCAGCTTATGTCTGATTCTTATTCAGTTGAAAAGGTACAGCCTGTAGATATGTTTCCACATACCCATCATGTGGAAAACGTGGTTCTTCTGAGACGGATGAAGAAATAAGACCTTTCGGGTTGAGTCCTGCCTGAAAATTTACTATATTTCGTTTGATAATTTACAGATCAGGGGAATGGAACTTGGTACTCAGCATGATAGGGTTTTAATATCACTTGCGGAAGATCCGGAATTAAGCGACCATATTTCAAGTCTGAGATATGCAGGTATTATTCAGCATGCATTAATGCCTGATGCTGAAAGGATAAGGGACCTTATCAGTGACTATTTTATTCTTTTCCTTCCCCGGGATATTGTCAGTGGTGATTTTTATTACACTTTCCGTGACAGAAGGAAGATCTGCATTGCCACAGCCGACTGCACGGGACATGGTGTCCCCGGAGCTTTGATGAGTATTCTTGGCATAAGCTTTCTTAATGAGATTCTTCAGTCGGGAGGATGTGCCAAAGCCAACAGGATACTTAACCTGATGAGGGAAAAAGTAATGAAAGCCCTGAATCAGAAAGGCAATAATTCAGAAACCAAGGACAGTATTGATATAGGGCTTTGTCTCATTGACTGTGACTTAAAAAGAATTGACTTTTCAGGTGCCGGAAGACCTCTTTATATGGTAAGAAAAGGTGTACTGACAGAATTTAAATCTGACAGTATGACTATTGGCATTGATCCTGTGCAGGAGAAATCCTTTACAAATCATTCCATTATTACAGAACCCGGCGATAGTTTCTATCTGTTTTCCGACGGTTACTGTGACCAGTTTGGTGAACTTGCCGACAAGAAGTTCAAATACTGGCGTTTCCGGGAACTCATTGAGTCTGTACAGGGTCTCAACATGACTCAGCAATGTTCTGTGCTGGAAAGAACTTTCAGGGAGTGGAAAGGAAATGTACAGCAGGTTGATGATGTGACAGTTTTTGGTTTCAGAATTTAAATTCATTATATAATGAAGCTTACAGCCTTCAGGATCAGAAATTTCCGATCGATAGTTGATTCGGGGTGGCAAAACATCTCTCCCGACAATATTACCTGTCTCATTGGACAGAACGAATCAGGCAAGACTTCAGTACTTGAAGGTTTACGGGATTTCCATACCGGAATAATATCGGAGGATGTACTTAGAAGTGACCTTTCACTTCCCGAAGTGAGCTGCCGGTTCTCTGTTCCCGAAGGGTGGCTTTTAAAGGTGACTGATAATGCAAGTCCTGAGCTCAGGGAATTATTATCAGGATTAAAACAGGTTGAACTTACCAGGAAGTGGATAGCCGATCTCTCTTCGGTTGTAAATACAGGAGGCGAGATCAGTAATTATCTTGATTCGCTGGAAGATGCCTGGAGACTGTACCTTGAGAATGTGATTATCAGGTTAGAGGATGAGGTTAAAAGGGTGGAATTGCTCGAATCGGAAATTAATGCTTTAAATGAGGAAGAGAAGGAAATAAGGTTAAGAACCGGAAATGATGGAATAAGCATTAAAGGCTTCAGATGGTTTGGAAGGAAAGAGAAGGAACCTGATCTTCTGATAAACAAGGAAGACGGAGAACTCCGGAAACGCCTTACTGAACTTAAAAAGGAGAAGGGAACAAAAACCGCTGAGCTGGCTTCGAAAAACCAGATTAAACTTGCAGGTGAAAAATGGAAAAGATTAGATGAAAGGTTCAGGTCATCTGATGCTCACCTGAATGAATTGTCTGCAAAACTTGAAGTGCGACATCAGAAGATGACATTACTTTTACAGGAGTCGGAAGATGAAGTTGATCAGCAATGGGATGCTGTTCTTAACGATTTCAGAATTACATGGGAGGATAGAAAAAAACGGCAGGAAGAACTGGAGAACCATCTCGCTTTTTCAGGTTTTATTATCAGTGGAAGTAATGAGGAGGAGGCCATGATAAAGGCCACAAATATTATCAAAACATATAAATCGGGCTATACAACAAGTGTTTTGGGAATGAAATACTTTGATTATTCTCCTGTTTTTGAGCTCTTTGAGGATTTCGGCAGTCTGTTACCCAACAGGATTGATCTGGAGGATATCATATCGGGCAATGAACAGGTAGAAGGTTACAAGGCAGCGCGCAATTTTCTTTCTCTGGCAGGACTCGATTACTCATTTTTTCAGCAGCCATCGAGCCGGATACTGAAGCAGAAGATTGAAAACCTCAACCAGTCGCTTACTCATAATTTTCACGACTTCTGGCAGCAGTCCATCGGACGGAACAATAAAATCCATATACAGTTTGAGCTTGAACACTATAATGCTTCTTACGGGGCAAAGGCGGGTAAACCATATCTGGAATTCTGGATCAAAGATGAAGGAGAAAGACTCTACCCCAAGCAGAGAAGCCGTGGAGTTCGCTGGTTTCTGTCCTTTTATCTGGAACTCAAGGCTTCCGCCAGTCTGAAGAACCGTCAGCTGGTTCTTCTTGTTGATGAACCCGGAGTAAGCTTGCATGCACGGGCCCAGGAAGATGTTCTGAAGGTTTTTGAGGATATAAAGGAAAGTATTCAGGTTATTTATACCACACATTCACCGCATCTTGTTGAAGTCACAAAGCTGCACAGGGTATTGGCCGTACAACGTGACGATATGGAAAGCCACAGAAGTACAACAAGAATACTCGATCCACTCAGGCTTTCTTCGGCAACCACAGATACCCTGACACCCCTGCAGAGCATCATGGGTAATACTGTGACAGGGGAGGGGCTGTCGCCGAAAAAACTGAACCTGATTGTTAATAACACCGGATCGTTTTATATGCTTGCATCCGTAATGCTCATTACCGGATTTAAGGGTAAGATAAGCCTGATCCCCTCGATAAATGTATCGACAATCCCGCTTTTATGTAATATACTCCTTGGCTGGGGAATGGATTTTGCTGTTTTACTTTTTGATAACGATGAGGAGAATAAGCTGGCAGAAAAGCTGAAAGAGACAATTTTCAATACCGAAACAGGGAAAAACCTTGTTTTAAGGATGCCGAAGGGATTTTCGAATGCTGAAGATCTGTTATCAACGCTCGATTTCAAAAACCAGATATTGAAAAGCCGGGAAGGTATCACTGTTTCAAACTCTGTTTATATAAGGGATAAGGAATTGCCAAGAAACTTTATACTGAGCAGATTTCTGGCTGATGTAAAGTCGGGAAAACTGAAAGCTGATGATCTGGATGAGGAGACAATTGAGAATTTCAGGATGGTGACTGATACCCTGAAAGGGTTGAAATAAAA
>CALMJY010000021.1 GCA_937864815.1 uncultured Bacteroidota bacterium | reverse complement strand
GGTTCAGGAAGAATAATCGGGAAGCCTGCAAACGAGGTATCAGTAAGGGATATTGAGAACAGGATCAATGTTTTAAGGGAACTCAGGGTGGCGGAGGTTTATATGACTATAGACCGGAAAATTAAGATCTATGCAGATCAGAGGGATCCGGTTATGAGGGTGATGCCTCAGGAAGGCGGAGACTTTTTTGTAGATGAAGAGGGAGTGGTTGTCAGAAAGAGAAACCTTTACAATCCGAGGCTTCATATTGTTGGAGGCAATGTGAATATTACCTCCAGGATGCTTGAGGGAGTGAGTGTCCTTGATACAAGCATTAAGAATACAATACTCAGGGATATATATTTTATAGTTGAATATATTAGTGATGATGATTTCTGGTCAGCACAGATCGATCAGATCTTTGTAGACAGGGATGATGAGATAGACCTTATACCAAGGGTGGGGAATCATGTAATTCACCTCGGGACAGCTGAAAATTTTGAAGGGAAACTCAGAAATCTTGAAGCATTTTATGAAGATGTTCTCCCTGAAACAGGATGGAATAAATACTCATTGATAAATCTTGAATTTAAGGATCAGATAGTTTGTAAAAGAAGATAAACAGTAACAATCATTATAAGTATGAGCAAAAAGGAACAGTATGTAGCAGCCATCGACATCGGTACCACAAAGATTGTGGCTATAGTCGGTAAGAAAAACGAGAATGGTAAAATTGAAATTCTCGGACTCAGCAAAGCTCTCTCAACAGGCGTTAAGAGGGGTGTGGTACAGAACATCGAAGAGACTGTATCAGCTATCCAGAAAACCGTGGAAGATGTTCAGAAGATTTCGGGAATAATGTTCTCTGAAGTCTTTGTGGGCATCGCCGGCCAGCACATTAAAAGCATGAAGAACCGCGGATATATCATCCGCGATAACTATGAAGATGAGATAAGAAAGGATGAGGTTTTCAGGCTTATAGATGATATGTATAAGATACATATTGATATAGGAGAAGAGATCATTCATGTTCTGCCCCAGAATTTTATTGTTGATAATGAGGCTGGTGTTAAGAATCCCATCGGGATGTGCGGCAGACGTCTTGAGGCTAATTTCCATATTGTTATAGGTCAGGTGGCTGCTGCGAAAAATATTGAGAAGTGTATCAGAAAAGCGAATCTGAATGTAAAGGATATGATCCTGGAGCCTCTTGCTTCGTCTGATGCAGTTCTTACTGAAGATGAAAAAGAAGCCGGTGTTGTTCTTGTCGATATTGGCGGCGGGACTACCGATGTTGCTGTATATTATGATAATATAATACGTCATACAGCAGTTATACCATTCGGAGGTAATGTAGTTACCAAGGACATCAAGGAGGGATGTGCAATTCTGCAGAGACAGGCTGAGCAGCTTAAGCTCCAGTACGGCAGCGCGCTTGGAGATATTGCGCCTGAAGATAAAGTTGTATCCATACCCGGAATCAGCGGAAGAGATCCGAAGGAGATATCATTCAAGAGCCTGGCATATATTATACAGTCGAGGATGGAGGAGATAATTGATGCCGTTAATTTTGAGATACAGAACTCAGGATATGCAGATAAGCTTGCAGCCGGAGTGGTAATTACCGGTGGTGGTGCAATGCTTAAGCATCTGCCTCAGCTGATGAAGTTCAAGACAGCCATGGATGTCAGGATAGGGTATCCCAATGAACATCTTGCAGGCACTGCCAGGAATGAGATCAACCAGCCAATGTACGCGACAAGTGTAGGACTTATAATGAGAGGATTTGAGTTCCTTGATACATACAAGAAGTCATTTGATGCCTCCGAAAAGAATGAATATATACCTCCTAAAAAGCCGGTAGCTCCTCCTGTCCAGGAAACCAGTGATATTCATGAGGAAGAGCCCGAAATGGCTGAGGAAACATATCGTGACGAGAACAAAATACCTACAATAGAGAAGATCAAGGGATATCTCTCAAGGATGTTTGAGGTTGAAGACCAGCCGATTAAATAATGATTTTACTGTTTTTCTGTTCCTAACAAATTAATTTAAGATACTATGTCAGACGATATAATGAACTTTGACCTTCCGGTTGAGAGGTCATCAATTATCAAGGTGCTGGGAATCGGCGGAGGCGGCAATAATGCAGTAAACCATATGTTTGAAAAAGGCATCAGGGATGTCAATTTTGTTGTTTGCAATACCGACCATCAGGCACTGGCAAAAAGCCAGGTGCCGGTAAAGGTTCAGATCGGGGAGGCACTCACTGAAGGACGTGGCGCCGGAAGCAAACCGGAGATCGGCCGCCAGGCAGCAATTGAGAATATCGATGATGTCATGGAAGCTCTTTCGGGAAATACCAAAATGGTTTTCATCACGACCGGTATGGGAGGAGGTACCGGAACCGGTGCCACGCCTGTTATTGCCAAAGCATGCAAGGATGCAGGATTACTGACTATTGCTGTTGTTACCATACCATTCAAATCGGAAGGAAAGGTAAGGATAATGCAGGCAATTGACGGAGTCACCGAACTTAAGGATCATGTCGATTCCCTGCTGGTTATAAATAATGAAAAGCTCAGGGAGATATACGGAAACCAGCCGGTATCGACTGCTTTTGCCAAGGCTGATGATATACTTACAACTGCCGTAAAAGGAATTGCCGAGATCATTACAGTAACAGGCTATATAAATGTCGATTTTGCCGATGTGGAAACTGTGATGAAGAATTCAGGTGTTGCTATTATGGGCATGGGCAAGGCATCAGGAGAAAACAGGGCAGTTAAGGCTATCGAGGATGCTCTTTCCTCACCATTATTGAATTCAAACGATATCACGGGAGCAAGCAGCATACTTATTAATATATCCTCAGGTAGTGGTGAGCATGAAATTACGATGGATGAACTTGGTGAAATAACAGATTACATGTATGATGTTGCTTCAGACGATGCGTTGATTATCAGAGGATTGTCAAAGGATGAAAACCTGAAGGAAGAAATAAGTGTCACCGTAATTGCCACTGGATTTGAATCAAACAGCATTTTTCAACCTTATAAAAAGAAAGATAAGAAGGAGAAAGTTGTATTGCTGACGAGCGGAAATGCCATTCCAAGGGGTATAATCCCTGAAACGGCCGGTGATGTTTTTACAGTTCATGAAAAGGGTAAGAAATCCGTTGTAAGCGACATGGAGGAAGAATCGCAGGGAGTGATTGATTTCAACCTGGAAAGAGCTGAACATATGAATGAAGCCAGAAAACACAGAGCTCCTGAGAATGAAGAGGATAGCGAAAAACCTGAGACTACCCTCAAGAAAGTGAAACATATGCAGAAACTTCTTCAGAAGGAGGGCCTTTCAAACAAAACAATGAAGGAAAATATTGACACATTTGAGGATGTGCCGGCCTATATAAGAAGGAATATGTCACTTGGTGCAGGAGGTAATGGGGCTGAGAGCAAGCTTTCAAAATTTACACTGACTTCAGGTGATGATGATGAACCGGTTCTGAGAGAGAACAATGCATACCTCAATGATAATGTTGATTAGGTTCTGGTCATAATCAATTTCGTTCGCAAATATTTTCGGATTAATTTCTCCTAAATCCATATATTTGCGACTTATGTTCAGGTATATATTAATAGGATTCTGCTTTTTCCTTTTTTCGGGCTTAAATGCCCAGAAGCAGGATTCTTTGAAGATACCCGGCAAAAGTACCCTGAAACAGGATTCCTTAAAGGCTTCCTCAAAAAGCAATTCTCCAGTACTCTCCAAACCTGCATCTAAAATAGTTCAGGTACCTGATTCTGTAAGATTTTCTTCCAAAGTTCCACCTGCTTCTGCATATATTAATGAAGTTGTCATGGTTACCAGCTTACAGGGATTAATCAAACCAGATTTAAAACATGACAGGAAGCTTGATTCAGCTAAAGTTTTCATAAAGGTGTTTGTCCTTCCCGGTCAGAAAAGTACAAAACCGAAAGTAATTCTTCCACCTGATCATATACGGTTTGATGTTAAGAATCCTCCTGAAAAGGTGAGCCCTTTACCGGTTATTATTATATGTAAAAAGCAGGGCCTGATAAAAAGGACTAAATCCGGTTTTCAAAAGCAGGATACGGTAAGAGTATATATCAAAGTTTTAAGGAAGCAGGACGCAAATACTTTTCTGACTACAGTAGCTCCGAATGAAATGCCTCTCAGAGAAAATAAGCTTGTTCCATTAAATGGTGAACTGATTGTTCCAGCCTGGCTTATAGCAAAACGTAAAGCAGAACTTGAGGCCCTGAAGAAAGAGGAACAACTTAAACTTGAAGCAGCTAAAGCTCCTAAACCCAGAATAATAAGGCAATGGAATCTTTCTTCTGATTTTTCATATGAGGTTCCTGTTCCATTCGACACGCTTTTCTCTCTGTTTAACCGCTACAGAATTTCTGATTATTATACTCCTGTCAACGCTTTTCTTGGCAATTATGGGTTGCCTTATTATCCGATTAATTTTTTTGAAAGGGTGTATGACCCGGATAAGTACCTGTATTACAATCATTACCGCTTTATGCACAATCATGAAAATGCGCTTTTCATGAACCTGCAGGTTCCTTACACCGAACTGAAATGGATGCTGTCGGGAGAAAAAGAGATGGCTGAACAAACTTTCAGGATAACCCATTCTCAGAATATCAACAGGAAGCTGAATTTCGGGATGATCTATGACATAATCTTCAACCTTGGACAATACAGCAATCAGAGGGCGGAAGACAAAACATTCACCTTCTACACGTCTTATACGGGTTCAATGTACAAGCTTTATGTTTCTGCTGGGCTTAATGGTTTATTCGGACAGGAAAACGGAGGTATCACATCAAAGGAAGAGCTGGATGTTGAAATAGCAAATACAAAGGATGTCCCTGTAAAACTTGGTTCTCTTAATGATGCAAGCAGCTTCCTCAGAAACAGGAATTTCCTTGTTGTTCAGAGATTTTCATTTCTTGGTGCCAAACCTGACAGGGATACTGTACCAAAGAAGATAATAGAACCGGTGCCCCTTACAGGTACATTGTCACATATATTCCAGCTGGATTATTCAAGAAGAATGTACAGGGACGCATCACCTCAATCAGGTTTCTATGATTCAATATATATAAACAAAAGTGTAACATTCGATTCGCTCTCCTCAAAATATGTCAAAAACACCCTCAGGTTTGATTTTCTGACTGATACCACCAGACTAGTCAGTCTCTCGGCGGGATTCGGGTTGAGGAATGAAAACTTCTGGTTCGGTCAGATAGTACCGGGAGAGGACACTATTATTGCTGACACAGCAAACTGGTTCAGGGGAAATAATGTTCTTGTGGGTAGTTTCGGACAAAAGATAGGTAAGATGTTTTACTGGCATGGTAACGGAGAGTTATTCTTCGACAGGTACCGGCAGGGGGATTTTATTCTTTCAGGTCTGGCTTCACAGTCTTTTCAGCTTAAAAAGGGCCGACTGGAATGGCAGGCTTCTCTGACACTTAACAATCGTACACCATCATTCTGGTATACACAATGGGGAGGTAACCATTTCATATGGAATAGTGATCCGGAAAAGGAATCGAGGCTTGAATTGGGAACCAGGGTTTTATACCCGGCCAGAAATCTGGATGTTAAATTCAAATATGCATTACTTAAAAACTATATCGATTTTGACACTCTTGCACTTCCATCACAGGATACTTCTTTCCTTAACGTTATGTCGCTGTCTTTCAGAAAGGATTTCAGACTCTGGAAATTCCATTTTGTTCCTGATATTGTTGTTCAGAAAAGCACAAATACTGATATTCTGGATCTTCCGCTGGCCACAGTCAGGGCTGCAGCCTATATCGAGCATATGTTTAATTTTGCAAATACAAATGGCAGGCTTTATACCCAGCTTGGAGCAGATGTGACATATCATACTCTTTATCATCCTTATAATTACATGCCTGCCACAGGAAGGTTTTTCAGGCAAACGCAGTCAGAGACCGGTGGGTATCCGTTTGTAAATCTGTTCCTTAATATTAAACTTAAGCGAACAAGATTCTTCCTGATGTTTGATCACCTCAACTATGGGATGATGAATCCGGAAGTGCTTTACAATTATGAACTGGTACCTCTTTATCCCATGACAACACGCCGGTTCTCGTTTGGTCTGGCATGGACTTTTTATAATTAAAAAAATTGTTGTACCTTTGCAGCCATTTTTGGAAAGGATGTTTTACTAATACAACGTTTTTGATAAAAAGGTTTTTAATTTTATTTTCGTTCCTTGTACTTATTTTTATTTCCTGTTCTGACGATCATTCATTGTTAAGAACATCAGGCGAAGCTGAGGTATCAGCAGATCTGGACAAAATCAGGAAGAAGGGAAAGCTTGTCGCAATTACTGATTTCAATTCAACAAATTACTTTATTTACAAGGGTGAGCCAATGGGGTTTAATTATGAACTCCTGAGAGCTTTTGCTGATAATATTGGTATTGATCTCGAGATCATAACTGAAAATCATATTGAACATGCTTTGGGAATGCTGAATTCAGGTGAAGCTGACCTAATTGCTATAGGTATTACAGTGAATTCCACCAGGAAAAAGGAAATGCTGTTTACAGAGCCGATTGACGAGACCAGGCAGGTCCTCATTCAGCGTAAACCTGGAAACTGGAGGAATATGACTGCCATGGCGATTGATAAGAGGCTGATACGTAACCAGCTTGATATTGCAGGGAAGGTTGTTTATGTTCAGCAGGGATCATCTCATGCTGAACGTATGAGAACACTATCTCAGGAGATCGGTGATTCAATAACCATTATTGAAGTACCTTTCGAATCGGAACAGCTTATAAAGAATGTTGCTGAGGGGGAGATAGACTTTACCGTATGTGACGAGAATGTGGCTCAGGTAAATTCCACATATTATCCTGACATAGACATTAATACTCCGGTCAGTTTTCCCCAGAAGCTTGCCTGGGGTGTTAGGAAAAATGATTCTGACTTACTGCTGAAGGAGCTTAACCGATGGATAGCATCATTCAAAAACACACAATCATTTGCACTGCTTCACTCAAAGTATTTCAGGAATTCGCGTTCAAGCACCATAGTAAGGAGTGATTACTATGCACTAAGTACGGGCAAAGTATCAAAATATGATGACCTTATTCGGCAGTTCAGCGATACAATTAACTGGGACTGGAGGCTGCTTGCATCACTTATATGCCAGGAGTCGAGGTTTGATTCAGAAGCAACATCATGGGCAGGAGCATATGGACTGATGCAGGTATTGCCTGAGACCGGAGAAAGATTCGGTATTGACATTACATCTTCGCCTAAAAACAACATAAAGGCAGGGGCAAGGTACATAAACTGGCTTCATTCCATTTACGATCAGAAAGTACCTGATGAAACAGAGAGGATCAATTTTGTGCTGGCTTCCTATAATGCCGGTCCGGGTCATGTTCTTGACGCTATGAAACTGGCGGAGAAAAACGGAATAGATGCTACTAAATGGGTAAATGTTGAAAAATGGCTCCTGAAAAAATCAGATCCAAAGTATTTTAATGATGCTGTTGTAAAAAGTGGTTATTTCAGAGGAACTGAATCGGTTGCATTTGTATCGGAAATACTCGACAGATACGAGCATTATAAGAATATTATCCCTGCAGAAATTATGAAACAGGAAATAGTGAGATCCGGAAGGTAATTGTATGAGGTCCTAGGTCCTTGGTGCTAGGTGTTTGGTACACATCCGGTACCCAGTACCCAGGACCCAGCACCTAGCCCCCAGCACCCAGCACCTAATCCATCATAAGTTCAATATTCCCTCTCCGTATGATTGTCAGCAACTCATGAAGCATCATTGCTGTTGCTCCCCAGATCACGTTTCCATCATAGTCGTAATATTTCACATCGATTATTTCTCCCCGTATTTTCATGGGCATTATCCTGACTATTGATGGATTCAGAAACCTCTCTAAATCACCGTCAAACAGAAAAACCACCTCATCCGGATGATGATTGAAGCCGGGTTTTTCATTCATCCAGCCAACTACCGGAGTGACTATTGTATTGCTTACGGGTATGAATAGAGTAGTAAGTGTATTAATTACACTTATTTCTTCCGGATTCACACCGGTTTCTTCAGATGCCTCCCTGAGAGCTGTCCGGATTATATCTCTGTCCGAATCGTCTCTTTTTCCTCCGGGGAAGCTTATCTGTCCTCCATGAATCCCATTGTAATCAGGTCTTTGCATGAACACAGTATGCACAGATCCATGATTTGGAAAAAGAAGAATCAGAACAGCAGCTACTTTTGCATCTGGTCCGGGTGTTCGCGGGAAATTTCTTACCATTCGGCCGGATGATGCCATCTGCCACTGGACTTCCGTTCCGGGTAATCCCTTCAGGATCTCAAGTTTAAGTTTTTCGGCAAACTTCTCCATTACCATTTTCCCGGTGTTAATCGTAGCGTATTGCTTTAACCGGAGTGATCCGTGTTATCAGTTGTGAAGGGACAAGCAGCATGATAATAATTGCCGCCATTGTACCTGCATTCAGGAGGATAATATGAGTTATATCCAGGTTGATAGGAACAGTTTTTATATAGTAAGATGCCGGATCGAGTGTTATCAGTCCGGTTTTAAGCTGGAGAAAAGCAAGTCCGAGGCCGACTACATTACCCCAGATTAATCCTTTTAATATGAGATATGCTGCCTGGTAAAGAAAAACCTTTCGGATAACATCATCATCAGAGCCCAGAGCCTTCAGAACACCTATCATATTTGTTTTTTCCAGGATAAGGATTAAAAGTCCTGATATCATATTGAAACCTGCCACAATGAGCATAAGAACAATTATGATTACAACATTAATGTCCTGGAAGTTGAGCCAGTCGAAGATCTGCGGGTACTTGGTACGGATACTGGTAGTTTTAAATGTTGGTTCCTCCTCTCCAATCTTATACCCGATAGCATCTCTGACTTTCTGTGTCATTATATCGAGGTCGTCAAAATTGTCAATGAATATCTCGAATCCGCTTACCATGCTTTCATCCCACCCGTTCAGCCGCTGAATGTGACCTATATCACAAAAGACATATATCTTATCAAACTCCTCAAGACTGGTCTCATAAATGCCACTAATGGTAAATTTCCGCATACGTGGCGGATCCTGGATGAAATGCATGGCAAAAGAATCGCCTGTTTTCAGTCTCAGCATACCGGCCAGCTTTTTCGAAATGATAACCTTGTCGGTTCTTCCCGTATCGCTTACGGTAAATGCTGATCCATCTGCAATATTGCTGCCGAAATAACTCCAGTCGAAATCACTGCCAACACCCTTAAGCACAACACCCTGGATCTCTTCATCTGTCTTGATGATTCCTGCTTTGGTGGCGAAAACCTGTAAGTGCTTAATCCCCGGGATATTTTTGATAGCCGGGATAAACGACTGGGTATCACTTATTGGTGTGGTCTCGTATGAAATGTTGGAGTCGAGATTTGTTATCTGTATATGCGAACCGAAACCGACAACTTTCTCCCTTATCTCCTGTTTGAAGCCTGTAAGAATCGATACGGAAAGGATCATTACTGCCAGACCGGTTGAGATACCTATAATGGCAATAACATTTATCGGACGCGAAAATGAAGTCTCCTCCTTTCTGCCTTTGATAAGTCGCTGTGCTATGAAATATGGAAAATTCATCTTA
>CALMJY010000020.1 GCA_937864815.1 uncultured Bacteroidota bacterium | reverse complement strand
CCCCAGGTTTTGCCATTATCAATGCTTCGCTTCAGCACAATGTTTACATCGCCGAAATCGTCACTGCCCTTTACCCTTCCTTCTGCAAAAGCAAGAAGAGTTCCGTCGGGGAGACCTATTATTGCAGGGATCCTGTAGCTCTTGTGACCTTCAGTTCCCGATACAAAAACCTGAACAGGGGAATTCTGTTTACATGAGATAATCCCTGTCAGTATTAAAAGATACAGTGCAATTTGGTTTTTCATAACCGGGTCATTTCATATTTTATAAATAAACTTAGTGAATCCTTAGTGAAATCCTTTGTGTACTTAGTGGTTAAATATTTTTTAAACCACAAAGTAGCACTAAGGTAGTCACAAAGTAACACAAAGTAATACAGGAAGTTATGAATATTTATGAATTTGACATATATTAGGGTATTATTTCAGGATTACTTCTGGTCTTAATGATAAACCTGTTAATGATACTGTTTTCCTCAGGATATTCGCAGTCAAACCTGATAGTATGTCTACCCTTTGTCAGGACAGGAATTGCCTGGTTTATCTCAATTTCATTTTTGAAATTTCCTTTTTCATTATAAAGTTTAATCTTAACTCCATCGCAGACAATTGAATAACCTGCTTTGAACTCACCTGGTAATTCAAGCTTAAAATACCCGTCAAGCTCAATCCATGGATTGTTTATTGTTCCCTCTTTCCCCGACAGGGTTAATGTAAAGGTTAAAGGCTGTTCTTCATCCCTGTTCTCAAATTCCCATTCTGAAAATGTTGGCTGTCCCGGCTGGAGAGTGCGCATGGCATGTTCAAATCTGTGCTTTTTAAAAGGATAAAGTTTCCATCCTGATTTGTCTTTTTCGAGGTGAAAGTCATTTTCCGGATTTTTAAGTCTTGCAGTCTGATCAACGGAAAATATCCTGCTCCTGTATGCCTGTTGCCAAAGGTTTATGAGATCAAGCAGCTTGTATGCCTGTGGGTTTTTCTGTATATTACTGTATGATGCAACCAGCGCAAATCCTGCGTTATAACCGGCAGCTCTTGCCATCATCCATTCAATATCCTCAACTGTGGTAGTAGCTGAAAGCAGGAACCAGCCAAGCATATTCGGCATGTAGTTTCGTTCGAGAAGAGGCTGGTTATCAAGGCGGTAATCACCCTGTGATTCACGAAATCCTCCATACCATGGCTCGCCCCAGTTCCAGTAATGGCATATATGCCAGTAATAGTGACTTGACATGCTTGTGCCGTTTACGAGAGTATGTTTGGTATCACGAAATACCTTTTCGGCAAATGCCTGTATTGCATAGTCCCCCTCTCCTGTGGACCAGCAACCTTCATGACCGTCAAAGTCCATATGGGAGACACCTGTCTCGTTGAAAAAGCGGGTCAGGTTTCCGGCAATCTCCTGCTGGAGCCCAAAATCGGGGAAAAGAGTACGGTAAGGGTAATCCTGCAGCATGGATACTTTATCTCCTTTGCCATGACCGGACGCCACGGTCCCGAAAGCTCCCCTCTGGCATTCAAGCAGGGTATATGGATACTCTGTCGTAACATCTTTATACCTTATAATTTCATCTCCTATGCGGATGGCGTGCAGCGTGCTGTTAGTCAGGTTTTTAAAGTATTTATCCGATTCAATTTTTATTTCAGCACTTTCTGAGTCTGTTGGCTCATATAGTATGGAAGTTCCAGTTACTGAGAGCCGTTTGTCAGGAACAGGAGTTACATAGGGATCATTTGTGTTTATGAAGCTTGTAAGGGTATGTACACCAATACGGATCCCTTTCTCAGAGGCCTTCTCCACACATTTCTTCATGCCGGCAGTTCCGTTGGGGAAACTTTTCGGATTGAGAATAAAATGCCCCCATGACTTAAATGGTCCTTCGTGGTATAATGACATCAGTCCGGCACGCTGGGTATATTTAAGCATGGAATCGATATTTGATTCATTGAAATCAGAGATAAGGTATGCCCTGCCCGTTTCAGGTGATTGCTTAACCCATACTCCGTTGATCATCGGATGGGGGAGACCTTCTGCAATTTCGATCCCGCTTATGTGTTTCAGCACCTCTTTTTCCTCACATCCGAAAAGTGCAATTGCCGAACCTGCAGTTGTTTCACCTGCAATGGGAGCAACCTGCATTTCAGGATATTTATTTCCCCAGACAGTATGTTTCCTGGTCCTGGAACGGTTCAGACTGTATGCCTGAAGGGAACTTCCGTATGGTTGCTTAATTGCGACTGATCCTCTGGTATCTTCCGAACCTTCAGCATTTTTCAGGACTCCTCCAAGTGTTTTTATATTAAGTGTCTGTAAACCTACTGCATACTGACCATCCCGCACCACACCAACAACCTCCCCGATTGTTTTACCGATTGTCAGGGAATATGGCCCCCAGCATATGGCATATGTTTTTCCTGATGGATCCTCCAGTGAGAGTAATTCAAAAACAATGTGTGTGGCTTTTTCAGTTATCCTTGTCAATGCTTTAATGCCCGGATCCTTAAAACGAAGCAACAATTCTTTTTTACTTCCATCGTAAACCGACTTTACAGGTATCTGCCATTCTGTTCCGGTTCTTATTTTCAGCACAGGCGCCTCAATGCCCTCAGGGATATAGTTATTGCCATTATGCAGGTTTGTAAATTCAGTTATCAGGCCATTTCCGGAAATAGTAATGCTGACCTTTTCAGTCTTAAGTTTTACTGACTGGGAGAATGCCTGACAGGCGGTAAGCGTCAGGATGATAATAAGATAAGCTGATTTTTTCATTATTATGAAGTTAGTTTATATCTTTTATGAATCATTCATATCTTCTAAACCCTTACCTAACATGGAGGTAGAATAAGTTAAATTTAACCACGAGTACACAGAGTTCTCACAAAGTACACAGAGGTAAAACCTTGATTATTATATCTTTGTGATCTCTGTTTGTGCCGTGAAGATAAGAATTTAACTTAAGTTCTTTAA
>CALMJY010000019.1 GCA_937864815.1 uncultured Bacteroidota bacterium | reverse complement strand
CGGAGTAACAATAAGGATGCCGAAGATCTACTCTAGATGCGTAATTCAGCGGGCGGAAATACGATGACGCTAGTGGACTCTCTTTTAGATAAGCTTGTGATTAATTTCTTACTCATTGTTTTAAAAATATTGATCATAAAAGTATAATTATAACTTTTTACATTTGATATAATTACAATTTCAGAATTGCGTTCTAAGAATTATATTGCAGAATATTTGTTTCAGTTTATGCATAGTTCAGGGGGATTAAGGGTTTCAGTATTCATTTTTAGTATTCTGTCCTTCTTTCGTTCAGTTTCCATGTCACAGGATATTGAAGATGTTCATTTATCTTATGAAAATGGACTTCGGATTGATTCTTTGTTAATGACTGACTCGACCACAGTGATTATTAATAATGATCGTCCTTTGTACAGTTTCCTCTTAAATAATGAGAAAAGAAAATCGACAGCAACAAAAGTTGTAAAAACCGGAAATAAGTATTCTCAAATATATGATGATATTCTTCAGACAAGTTTCATTGTATCTGATTCTTCAGGTGTAACATGGAAAGGGGATCTGAATTTCAGAAATATAGGGAAGGATACAATTACCATCAGCAACCTGGTTCCATTTGGAGAGGATTCATCTTCAGTTCAAATAACCGGAAAAGGACCGGCAGATCTTGCTAGGGCATGGCTGTTTCGTCCGGGTTGCAAACCAGTCAGAGTAATTCTGCCTGATAATGCCTGGGAAATGGGATATACTTCATTCAGATGCGGAAAAACTTATTCTGTATGCTCGGTTACAAGGAGGCAAGACATTGATGGTGGACAGAAAAAAAGATATGAAACAATTCTTCCGCCTGGTGCCAGCGTTCATTATAAGATGTATACAGAACTCTTTACCGGTGAATGGCAGAATGGATTGCGTAAGATATTCCGCGACAGGTATATTTATGATGTTGATAAATTTGATAATTCACTGTTTGAGAGAGCCGATCTATCATGGATAAGAGAGAGTTATCTTATAGTTCTTCAGATGGCCTGGGACAGGGAATTTTATGACCGGTTTTCAGGAAAATATACTTACGCAGAGTTCCTAAAGAAATATAAAACCATGTTTGGTAATCTTGACGTATTCGGGATCTGGCCCACATGGCCACGGCTTGGACTCGATCAGAGAAATCAGTGGGATCTTTATAATGACCTGCCCGGGGGAACAGATCAGCTCAGAAGTTTTGTCAGGATGTCACAGATGACTGGTACAAAATTTTTCATTTCATATAATCCATGGGACAATAGTACGCGGAAGGAAGAGCATTACCAGGGAATGTCAAGACTTGTTGCCCAGACTGAAGCTGATGGAGTGGTGCTCGATACAAGGGGCAATTCCGGACCCGAGCTTCAGGAAGCAGTTGACAGCGTTAAGAAAGGGGTGATTATGTATTCTGAAGGTATGGCAATTCCACGGGATATGCAGGGAATTATTTCGGGCAGAGTCCATAATGCCCTGTTCCTGAGTCCTGAATTAAACCTTAATAAACTTATTAAACCTGATTTTTCCATATTCAGGGTTTGCGACGTGGGAGAAGATATTCTTCACCGTGAAATTGCTGTAGCTTTTTTTAATGGATATGGAACTGAGTTGAATATGTTCCGTCCGGGTGGGAGAGGAGAGTCTTTTGAACGGGATCTTTCTTTTCTGTCCCGAACAACACTCATCCTGCGACAGAACAATGATACCTTCCTGGACCAGTACTGGACACCTCTGATTCCGTCAAAAGTCGACAATATATATGTAAACCGTTGGAAAGCTGGTGGAAAAGTTGTTTACACCATCCTTAACATGAATTCCAATGGTATCAGGGAGAGGATTTTTCAGGCAGAAGATAATGATTCATTACATTATGTTTCACTCTGGAATCATGAACCTGTAGTACCTCAGATTGAAAATGGCATCAAATATCTGCCGGTTAGTGCTGAAGGCTGGGACCCTTCCTTCTCGGGAAGCCGCAGGGAAGGATCTGTTGATTGTATAGCAGGTTTCCCGGCTCTTTTGAATTCAATAATTATCGGGGATTCACTTAAAATCAGATGCAGTATTTCAGGCAGCCTTTTGATATGGAAAGGAAATCCGGCATATGATTGTAAAAATGTTGAATTAACATTACCCTGTGATACATCAATATCTATCAGGAATCTATTCGGGTATTATGAAGGGAAGCTGGTAATCCAGGTTATTGAAAATAAAGTCCTGAAAGATGAGAATGTTTTAAGGATAGCCGGTGGTAAACCATGGATTGTCAGCAAGGTTGTTCCAACTCTGGCAATAACTGCCATATCTGATGAAATGGTATTGGTTCCCAAGTCAAAAGTATCGCTTAATCTAAAGCCCGGAGATGAGTTTATTCCTTATCCTGAGATTTCAGGAGTTTCTGTCACTGTTGATAGTTTTTTAATCGACAGATATCCCGTTACCAATTCACAATATTTTGAGTTCATAACTATGTCTGGTTATTATCCGTCTGATACTTCTGGATATCTCAGACACTGGAAATCAGGCAGGTTCAGACAGGGACAGGAGAAATATCCTGTTGTTAACTTAAGCCTGGAGGATATGAAAGCCTATGCAAAATGGGCCGGTAAACGACTTCCGACTCAGGCTGAATGGCAGCTTGCAGCCCAGGGGAATGATAATCGTATCTGGCCATGGGGCAATGATTTTCATGCAACATACTGTAACAATTCTTTTGACAGACAAACTCCTGTTGATGCTTTTCCGAAGGGTCAGAGCCCTTATGGTGTGATGGATCTTGTTGGCAATGTCTGGCAAATGACAAACGATATATATTTCAATGGTACCAGCTACTTTGGAATTATAAGAGGAGGTAGCTATTATAAACCCGACTCAAGCTGGTGGTACCTTCAGGGTGGACCACAGTCGCTCGATAAAACACAGATATTGCTGCTTGTTTCACCTGGTTTTGACAGAAGTTCCACAGTGGGCTTCAGGTGCGTTAGGGATCTCAGCCTTAAGCCTTAAGCCTTCAGCCTTTCTTACACTTTCAGTTTCTTTTCTATTTCGGTAATCTGGTTCCTGAAATGTTTATCGGTATCTATAAGATTATTAACTGTTTTACAGGCATGCAGCACTGTTGCATGGTCCTTGCCTCCAATATGTGATCCAATGCTTGCGAGGGAGGCTTTTGTAAGACTTTTTGAAAAAAACATTGATACCTGTCTGGCCTGAACAATCTCTCTCTTCCTGGTTTTTCCCTGAATAAGTTCGATTGGGATCTTATAGTAATCGCAGACAATTTTCTGAATATACTCAATTGTGATTTCCCTTCTTGATGTGCTTATCAGTTTTTCTACCATCATCCTTGCAAGATCA
Source organism: uncultured Bacteroidota bacterium (assembly GCA_937864815.1). Lineage (GTDB taxonomy): Bacteria > Bacteroidota > Bacteroidia > Bacteroidales > VadinHA17 > LD21. Next base: position 49,433 of record CALMJY010000019.1, on the reverse strand, counting down.
AGAGTTATCTCTTTCCTGTTCAGGGTTGATTGAGCATATAGGGAAATAAGTACTGCCTCCAGTTCCCTGATGTTATTGGATATATTTATTGCAAGGAATTCGAAAATATCTTCAGGTAGCTCAATACCATCGTTATAGGCTTTCTTTTTCAGAATAGCAAGCCGTGTCTCATAGTCAGGACGTTGCAGATCTGCCTGAAGGCCCCATTTGAATCTTGAAAGAAGCCTTTGCTCCATACCCTGTAATTCAACAGGTGGCCTGTCGCTTGTAAGGATCAACTGTTTACCTGACTGGTGGAGATGATTGAAGATATGGAAGAAGGTATCCTGTGTCTTTTCCTTCCCTGCAAACTCATGAACATCATCCAGTATCAGAACATCAATCATCTGATAAAAATGGAGGAAATCATTTTTATTATTGTTTCTTACAGATTCTACAAACTGAGTCTGGAATTTATTGGCATTTACATAAAGTACAGTTTTGTCAGGATGTTTTTCTTTTACAAGAATACCTATTGCCTGGGCAAGATGAGTTTTTCCCAGCCCTGAATCCCCATATATCATAAGCGGATTGAATGCGGTTCCTCCCGGATTATTACCTACTGCAATTCCGGCCGATCTGGCCAGCCTGTTGCATTCACCCTCAACATAATTGTTAAAATTATAATCGGGATTCAGCTTGGGATCAAAGTGGACTTTTTTAATTCCTGGTATTACAAACGGGTTTCTTATTGAGGGTTGGGTGATATCGAATGGAACCTGGACAGGTTTATTATTAAGTTCAGTTTTATTTCTAGAGGGGTACCTGACTGTATAGGGTTTGCCATTTGAATAATTAGCATTTTCCATGACAACATTGTACTCAAGTTTGGCATCAGCACCAATCTCACGTCTGAGTGTTTTCCTGAGTATCTCTATGTATTGTTCCTCGAGATATTCGTAGAAAAAAGGACTAGGAACCTGTATTGTAAGGATATTATTCTCAATCTTCAATGGAACTATGGGTTCAAACCATGTTTTATAACTGATGGATGGAATAATATCTTTAATTATTTGCAGACAGTTATTCCAAACGTCAAGGTGAGATTTGTTCATTTAGGTTGTTGTTTTAAAAAAAAATTAACTGATCCCAATCGTGCTGATTCATGTACAATATTTGTAAAAAAAATTCTAATAAAAAAAATTTTTTTTGCTTGACTTTTATAAAAATATTATATGTTTTTAATGATCAGCAACTTATGTAAAATTTTTTTTTTATATTTTTTAATATATTGATTATCAGATATATATAAAAACATAATTTGGTTTGTGTGTGTAACACAATTCATTATGAAATGTTGATCAAAAAATGACATTACAGGTTTAAAATGAGGATTATTTTGACATTAATTCAGACTTGATTTTTAATGTTAAGATTATCTGAATTTTACTAAAAATCATTTTTGTTATTTCTGTTTTTTTCCAAAGATAGAAAAGTGAACATACCTCTTCGGATTTGCTTTCATATCTTCAAGAAGGAGGTTAAGGCTCTCAAGACTTCTGGAAAGATTTGTATAAAGAGTATCATTTGTCATAAGTTGTCCGGCAGTTCCCTTTCCGTTATTCATATTTTCCAGTACAGCAGATGTCTTTTCAAGACTTGATTTGAGATTTTGTATAGTGCCATAAATATCTGCAGCTGCAAGGGTGTCCGAGATATTGCTGAGATTGGTAAGAGTATTTGCCATCTCATCAGAGTTTTCTGCAAGCATACCTGAAAATCTGTTAAGATTCTGAATGCTGTTTTTCAGTTCCGTTTCTTTTGATCCAACTATTCTTTCAAGACTTCCGGTTGTATTATTCAGATTATCAATTGTACCGCTGAGATCAGATTTGAATTCTTCATCCATCAGGTCATCAAGTGATATGACCACAGAATCAAGTGATACTATAAGTCCTGCTATCTTGTCTTTGAGAGGCAGTATTTCATTATCAATCATATCAAAAATTGAAGGAGCCAACCGGCCGGGAAGTGTATCTCCCTCCTCATAAAATCCTGGACCTTCTCCATAAACAAACTGAACTTTCATACCTCCAAGTGGTGAGATCTGGGTAATTTCTGCAACAGTATTTTTTGGCAGTTTAAAATCCCGTCCAACTGATAGTGATACCATTAGCTTACCACTTGTCTCATCAAGAAATTCAATTGACTGAACAACTCCTACCTTGTATCCGTTGATTTCAACAGGATTTGATTCAGATAATCCTCCCACCTTGTCATATATAGTATAATAGTATGCCACATTCTGAAAGAAATCCTTGCCTTTAAGAAAATTATATAGCCATATAAATACAATCAAAGTCAGTATCGCGGTTGCGCCCACTTTAACTTCATTCGAAATTTTCTTCATCGGGTGTTGGTTTAAAATTTCTTCTTCTTATTTTCGATAGCCTGCTGCAAAGGTACTGTTTTGTTCCCTTCAACTGCTATTACAAATGCATCCGGATACTTTTCAATGATTTTTTTTCTGTGATTAACAGCTTCCTCATACTCCTTAAAGCTTCCTGATGCATATTTATATCTTTGATTTTCAGTTATTTCTGTAATGTCTTTTAGTCCTTTGAAATTTTCTGGTTTAATATCAGTTCTTACCGAGGAGGTTCCGACCTGAACCATAAAGAGTAAACTCTCAGCTGACTGCCTGAAAGCTGAAGACTCTTTTTCAACCGGCTCATCAGTTTTCTTGACAGCTGATATACCGCTTCTGCTTTCTGTTTCACTGATGTACTCCCTGCAAGCCCTGAAAATAGCCGAGGCAAGATAGTCCTGTCCTTCTTTTGAGTTAAGATATTTTTCCTCAGAAGAGTGGGTGATAAAACCAAGTTCTGTGAGTACGGATGGCATTGTAGTCATATACAGTACCCAGAATCCAGCCTGTTTGACACCCCTGTCTGACCTGCTTAGCCTTTCCTTGTATTGAGATTGAATTTTGGAAGCCAGCAAAGTACTTTGATCCTGATATATGTTCTGCATAAGAGTGAACATCACATATGATTCAGGTGAATTTGGATCAAAATCCTCATACTTTGTAGAGTAATCACTTTCGAGAAGTATGACAGAATTTTCTTTCATAGCAACCTGCAGGTTTGCATCATCTTTTGCATGCCCCATTATGAAAGTTTCCGCTCCGATTATTTTTTTTGTAGGTGCCCAGTTAGCATGGATTGAGATAAACAGGTCAGCTTTGTTTTTGTTGGCTAAGTTAGCCCTGTCTTTAAGATCAACAAAGGTATCGGTTTTTCTTGTATATATTACACTGACATTTTTAAGATTCTTCTCAATATATTCACCGGTCTTAAGTGCTACTGCCAGAGTAATATCTTTTTCCCTGCTGAATGAACCAAGTGCACCCGGATCTTTTCCTCCGTGTCCGGCGTCAATTACTATTACCCATTTTTTATCAGGACTATCTGTTGCAGTTGAGTCAAATAGCAACAGGAGAAATGAAGCGGTCAGGATAATTTTAATAGTATATATATAATTGCGGCGGAGTTTCCCGTTTTTAATAACCAGTGTCATTTAAGTTGCGGTTTTTTATTAGTTTTGCGCTGGCTTAACAGTAAACACAAAAACTATACAAAAATAGTATTTAAGTTGTATTTTTTTAAAGAAAAGCGGATCGTTGTTTTGTGCCTGTTTTTGGCCACCTCTTTTTCCTTAGCCGGTCAGGATAAGAAAGTCCTTCCTGATAGTAACATCATAAAGCTTGATACTATTATAGTTGACAGCCTGAAACCAGGATTCAGAAAGATCTCCTCAAATGCAATAGATGAAAAAGTTACTTACCAGGCATCTGGTACAGTAAGGAGGGATATCAAGAATAAAAGGGTAATCCTTCTGAATCAGGCAGTTGTTAATTATGGCGATATTGAGATCAAAGCCGATTCGATGATCTTCAATATGAGCAACAATCTCCTGTACGCAGCAGGAAGACCTGATACAAGTGGTAAATTTATTGGAACACCTGTCTTCAGGGAAGGAAGCAATGAATTTAAAGCCGATGAACTGACGTATAATTTCAAAACCAAAAAGGCTCTTGTAAAAAATATTGTTACCAAACAGGACGATGGACTTGTTCACAGCACTTATACAAAGCTTCTGGAAGATGGTACATCCAATATTTCCAAAAGTACATACTCGACCTGTGATGCAGATACTCCGCATTTTTATATAAATATGCCAAAGGCCAGAGTTTATCCTGGTGAAAAGATAGTATCAGGTCCTGGAAATCTTGTTGTGGAAGGCATACCTCTTCCTCTTGTAATTCCTTTCGGTTATTTCCCTATCAATACCAGAAATTCTGCTTCAGGTATTCTTTTTCCAAGTTTTGGACAGGAAAGGGAGAGAGGATACTCATTCAAGGATATGGGATATTACTTCAGTATCAGCAGTTATATGGACCTTAGTATAAAGGGAGACGTGTATTCTAATGGGACATGGCTTGCAAATGCTGTTACAAATTATAATAAGCTATATAAATATAATGGTAACCTTAGTTTCAGTTACGCTAATAATATAACAGGACACAAAGGTCTGGAAGATTATTCGCAGGCTACTAACTGGAGGCTCGGCTGGATGTTTAGCCAGGATCCCAAAGCTGCACCGGGTTCGAGGTTTTCTGCAAGTGTGAATATGAGTTCGGCAGGTTACGATAAGGAGAACAGCTATAATGTTAATGACCATGTTACAACAACCCGGCAATCAAGTGTAAGCTATTCAAAGTCCTGGGCAGGTACTCCGTTTAATCTTTCAACGAGTATGAACCATAGTCAGAACGTAAAAAACAAAACTGTTGATGTAAACCTGCCGAAAGTTAGCTTTAATATGGCGAGGATTTATCCTCTTAAAATGGGACGTCAGTCAGGAAAAACCAAATGGTATCAGGAACTGCAGTTCCAGTATTCATCATCTCTTGATAACAGGATAAGTACATATGATAGTCTGCTATTTACAGGAGAGAGTCTTGAAAGCATGCAGAATGGCTTTAAGCACGATGCACCTCTCAGTATCCAGCTCCGTCCGTTTAAAAACTTCAATGTATCACCATCACTAACTTATTCAGGCGTTCTGTATTCTCAGAAAATTAAGAAAACATGGGATGCGACAGCTAACCAGGTTGTTAAGGATACATTAAGAGGAATGTTTTATGGTCAGGCCGTTAATCCTGCTATATCTGCCGGATTCAATCCGCAGATATTCGGAATGTATACTTTCCTTAATCCTGAATCACGGGTGCAGGCGGTACGCCACGTAATTAAACCCTCTGTCGGATTCAGCTATATTCCTGAAATCCCCGGTTTAAGTTCAGATATGTACGAAACTGTTCAGAAGGATGCTTCCGGTCAGAATTTTGAAGAATATTCTGTATTTGAGGGAAATATTTACGGAACGCCATCACTTTCGAATAAGAGCGGGACATTATCATTTGGGCTTGTTAACCTCGTAGAGGCTAAAGTATTTGAGAAAAATGATACTACTGGTATTGCCAAAAAGGTTAAGATAATTGACAACTTCGGCATCAATACAGGATATGATATTTTTGCTGATTCCATGAGATGGTCGCCAATATCAATGACTGCGCGAACAACATTAATGGAAAATATTAATATATCGGGAAGGGCCGGATTTTCACTTTACGGAATAGATTCAACCGGTAAATCACTTAGTTCTTTTGCCCTTGAGGCAAACAATAAATTAATGAGGCTTACCGGTTTCGGTGCCAGTGTTGATTTCAGTCTTGACAGGCTTATTATGGGAAAAGGAGCAGGTGGCGGTTCAGGTACTGGCAACCAGCAGGCCCTTGGAGGTCCGGCCATGTCTGAAAGCAGGGAAGGAGAAAGTGATAATATGTCAGGCATCAGGACTGACCTTTATGGGTACTCTGAATTTGAAATGCCATGGACATTCAATGTAAGTTACAGCCTTAACTATTCAAAACCTGCCCTGAAATCCACTGTTACACAGACACTTTCATTTGTGGGCAGCGTAACAATTACTAAGAAAATGATGATGGATTATACCAGTGGTTATGATTTTACAAGCAAAACTCTTACAATGACCCAGATCGGGATCAGGCGTGACCTGCACTGCTGGATTATGGTCTTAAACTGGATTCCAAATGGTTCAATGAAGGGATGGAATTTTACAATCAGAGCCAAGTCATCTGTTCTTGGAGATCTTAAATATGAAAGAAAGAAAGACTTCCATGATAAATACTAGGATCAGTATTCAGAAATAAAAAAGGGCTCCGGAAGAGCCCTCTATATTTTACAGGTTGACCTCAGATTATTCTCCTATTATTTCGAATTCTATTTCAACCTTAACATCTCTGTGAAGTTTAACAACAGCTTTATAGCTTCCAACCTCTTTAATCTGATCAAGAGGAAGTGTGATGTTTTTACGGTCGATGTCAAAGCCTTTCTCTTTAAGAGATTCAGCTATCTGAATGGTATTTACAGATCCGAATATCTTTCCTGAAGAACTTGTTTTTGCTCCAACAGTTATTTTAAAACCTTCAAGTTTAGTAGCTATTTCCTGAGCCGCTGCTTTTATCTTCTCCTCTTTATGTGCTCTCTGCCTTAAATTCTCGGCATGCATCTTTTTTGCCGAAGTTGTTGCAGCTAAAGCGAACCCTCTTGGGATAAGATAATTTCTTCCATAACCGTCTTTTACATTGACGATGTCATCCTTCTGCCCAAGTTTATTAACATCCTGTAGTAGTATAATTTCCATAGTATATCCTCCTTATTTTAATAGGTCAGTTACATAAGGAAGAAGTGCAATATGCCTTGCTCTTTTTACAGCTTTTGACACTTTCCTCTGATATTTAAGTGATGTACCGGTAATTCTTCTTGGAAGGATCTTACCCTGGTCATTGAGAAATTTTTTCAAAAATTCAGGATCCTTGTAATCAATATACCTTATCCTGTTTTTCTTGAAACGGCAATATTTCTTCTTTTTTACCTCAACTGTGGGAGGTGTCAAATATCTGATTTCTGATTCGTTCTGTGCCATATCCTATTCCTCCTTAGATTTTCCTGATTCTTTCTGTCTTCTTTTCTTTTCTGCGTATTCGATGGCAAATTTTTCCATCCTGAAAGTCAAAAACCTTATAATCCTTTCGTCACGACGATATTGGACTTCAAGTTTTTCTACAAGATCACCTGTACCCTTGAATTCAAGCAGGTAATAAAAACCTGTTGATTTCTTCTGGATTGGATAGGCCAGTTTTTTCAGGCCCCAGTTCTCTTCATGAACGATCTCACCTTTATTATCGGTGATGACCTTCTTGAACTTCTGTACCGCTTCCTTCATCTGGTTCTCAGACAAAACGGGAGTTGCAATGAAAACGGTTTCGTACTGATTCAACATAATTTTAATTCTTAATTTAGTTTAATTGATTTTGGCTCGCAAAAGTACAATAAAATTTGGATTATAAGAAAATATTCTTCTGAAAATTTGATTAATCTGCCATTTTTCATTTCTGACTCAGTGCCTGGTGCATTATTTGCCTTGACAATGTAAGGCGTGGCTTTTTAAGCTATATTTGCATTGAAAAAAAAAGTGAATAAGTAGTGACTTTATGGAAAATTTTATCGTTTCAGCCCGAAAATATCGTCCTGCAAGTTTTGACATGGTGGTTGGTCAGGATACGATTACAAATACGCTGAAGAGTGCTATTAAAAACAATCATCTTGCACATGCCTATCTGTTTTGCGGCCCCAGAGGAGTAGGTAAAACAACATGTGCAAGGATATTTGCAAAAACGATTAATTGTATAAACCTTGGAGATAGTGCAGAAGCTTGCGATAAATGCGAATCATGTCTTTCATTCAAAGCATTGAGATCCTTTAATATTCATGAACTGGATGCTGCCTCGAATAACAAAGTGGAGGATATCCGGAGTCTTAATGACCAGGTAAGGATTCCTCCGCAGATTGGAAAATACAGCATATATATTATAGATGAGGTACATATGTTATCGTCCTCTGCATTCAATGCCTTTCTGAAAACCCTGGAGGAACCACCGGCACACGCAATTTTTATCCTTGCCACAACCGAAAAACATAAAATAATACCAACAATTTTATCCCGGTGTCAGATCTTTGATTTTAACAGGATACGTATTGAGGATATTGTTAATCGTCTGATGTATGTTGCTAAAAATGAGGGAATAATAGCTGAAGAGGAAGCATTGCATGTGATCGGACAGAAAGCTGACGGAGCTCTCAGGGATGCCCTTTCTATTTTTGACCAGATAGTAAGCCTTTGTGGAAAAAATGTTAAATACAGGGATGTAATTGATAACCTCAATGTACTGGATTATGAATATTATTTTAAGACAGTCGATGGTGCCTTGACTGGTGATGTATCTGCTGTATTACTTACATTTAATGAAATCCTTGAGAAGGGATTTGACGGCCACAATTATATTTCCGGACTTAACAGTCATCTGCGTGACCTGCTTGTCTGTAAGGATGAGACAACAGTGAAACTATTTGAAGCGACCCCTGCAGTAAAACAACTTTATATTAAGCAGACAGTCAAATGCTCTGTGGATTTTCTGTTTAAAGCATTAGAAATTGGCTCTGCCTGTGATCTGGCATATAAGTCAAGCAAGAATCAAAGATTGCATGTTGAGCTGTCTCTTATCAGATTATGCAGAGTAATGGCTGATTCATTCGGGGATCAGGAAAAAAAAAAGTCTGAGCATATAGCTTCAGTGAAAGAGGAGGATGAACTGCCACTTCCATCAAAATCTCAGATTGTCAGAAAGGCAGAAAAATCAAACGAAAAAACTGAAGCATCCGCGGGATTTGTTCCGGGTAAACATGATCCTAAAATAGAGAAATCGGCTAAGTCCATTTCAATAAAAGATATTCTAAGTGCTGATCACGGAAATGATTATGTAAATAGGCCTTCAGGTGATGTAATTGTTCCCTTACCCGTTCAGGATAGTAAAGAAAGTAAAACTGAGTTAAATCCAGAGGCTCTTGAAAAAGTCTGGCAGGAATTTGTAGGTCAGCTTGACGGCGAAGGGACCAGGATTGTAAGTATGTTTAAGGCCATTAAACCGGAGATGGAAAACAGTCATACAATCAAGATACATTTGAGCAACGCTACTCAAAAGGATACATTTGTTCAGTATTATAAGCAGCGGTTGATATTATTTCTGGAAAACAAATTCAATATTAAGGAAATTGACATTGAAACAATCGTGGATCTTACAGAAAAAAATGACATTCTTTATTCTGATGAACAGAAATACAATTACCTGTTCAGCAAATATCCTGTGCTTAAGGAAATGAAAAAGACTTTTAATCTGGATTTAAATTAATATGACCAGATATGATCAAATATCATTGTTATGAAATCAAACAAAAAAGTGCAGCTGGCAGGTCCGAAAAAAGGGAAATCAATTGAACAGGATAGGGAAATTTCAGAAAGTATCATTAACCATTCAAGGTCGATGATTAGTGTAATCAACAGGGATTATATATATGAAAAAGTAAACCTGGCATTTTGTAATGCACATAATATTTCAGTAGACCAGATTTTAGGCAAATCTCTGTCAGATATATGGGGTACTCAAACTTTTTGCGACTTCATTAAGAGCAATATTGACCGTTGCTTTTCAGGTGAAACTATCAAATACGAGGCAGCCTTCAATACTCCCGGATCCGGTGAAAGATTTTTTGAGGTTACATTCAGACCCCTTGTAGTCAGGGGTGAAGGTATAACTCATTTGTTAGCAGAAACATTTGATATCCATGAAACTAAACAGAAGGAGCTGAAAATAAAGGAGAAAGAGGAAGAGCTTATAAAAAGGGAAACAAACCTCCCTATTGGTATAGTAAGGTGTTTGCCCGATGGTTCTATTGTTCATGCCAACAGATCGTTTCTTGATATAATGGAATGCTATGATGAGAACTCAATCAATAAAGCAAATTTCAGAACTTTTTATCCCCAGGATTTTCTTTTTGATATTCAATGTGAGCAGCTTCTCGAAAAGCATATTGTGAATTTTGGAAGAATTACCCTCCACGACTGTCTTGGTAAAGAGATATCCTGCAGGATCAGCGGATTTCTGGCCTTCGACAGTACAGACACAAAATCTTATCTCGATTTTGTTGTGGAAGATGCCTCCCGGGAACTTATGCTGGAGAATCGTCTGATTCAGGCTCATAATCTGGAGACAATTGGGGCACTGGCCGGTGGTATTGCCCATGATTTCAATAATATACTTTCCACTATCTCCGGTTATTCAGAATTGCTGATGGAGGATCTGCCTCAGAATTCTGATAATTCGGAAAAGGTGGCGAAAATCCAGAGTGCAGTTCTGCGTGCCAAATCTATAACAAACCAGATTCTGACATTCAGCAGGCAGGTGGAGCAGGATAAAATCGCGGTAAGTGTAGAGGAAGTACTCAAAGAAACACTTGGGTTTATTAAGTCTTCTATTCCGGAAAATATAGAATTACAAAGTAGATTTATTCAGCCCGATGTCAAAGTGCTTGCCGATCCTACACAACTATTCAGGGTATTTATTAATCTTATGACTAATGCCATTCAGGCAATGGAGGAGAAAGGCGGAATACTATCGGTAAGAATGGAAGTAATTGATGGCAGGCTTGTCAAGGATCAGCTTAATAAGGATATAGTTGCAGACGAATATGTATTTCTTTCTTTTAAAGATACTGGTCAGGGTATGGAACCGTCAGTTCTTAGAAGAATATTCGAACCATTTTTTACAACACGCGAAATTGGCAAGGGGACAGGTCTCGGATTGTCGGTAACATATGGTATTATCTCCGAAATGGAAGGAGAGATCCTTGTTTCAAGCAAGAAAAATGAAGGTTCTGAATTCTTTGTTTATCTTCCTGTAGCCAGGCAGGATACAGTTCCTGAATCATTTAATGGTTCCAAGAAGAAAATTCTGTTTATTGCAGGAAACAAGCATGAATCGAGGATGCTTTCAATGGCTCTTGAGAATACAGGCTTTGACCTGATGTATGTTTCCGACAGGCAAAAGTTTGTTAATGCAATTTCAGGTGATGTTAATCATCCTGATCTGATTATTTATATGACCGATTCAGGTCAGGTAAAACCAGAGGATTTTATGAACATTTATCTTCAGAAAAATGCAGAGACACCGTGTATTATTGTTACAGGCCAGAATTGCAGCATTTTTGAGGAAAAACTCCTAAATTCGGGCATTATGAAACAGCATCTTGTAAAGCCAGTATCATTAAAGGAAATAAAAAATGCCATTCAGATATCTTTTTAGAAATGATTATTTAGTGTTAATTTTGCATTTTAAAATAAACTAAAGTTCAATAAACTAATAATTCAGAGAATTGCCAGATATAACAGCAAGTATGGCCAGAGTTCTCATAATTGAGGACGAGTCGGAATTGAGGGAGATGATAAAGACTTCTCTTATACGAAGAAAATACACAGTTTTAGAGGCTGCTAACGGTAAAGAGGCATTATCACATTTTAAACCATCGATGACTGATCTTGTTGTAACTGATTTAATTATGCCGGAAGAAGATGGCCTTAAGGTAATTATGAAACTGAAAGAACTTAAACCTTCTCTAAGAATAATTGCAATATCAGGAGGCGGGAAAGCAGGTCCTGGCGGATACCTGAATCTGGCCAAAGCACTTGGAGCTCATGCAGTTTTATCAAAACCCTTTTCAATAAATGATCTTATTTCTAAAATAGAGGAGTTGCTTGCTCCTGAACAAGATAATTGAAATGATTGTTTTATATATAAATTAACACTAGAAGAGTATGTTAAAGAAGAAAATTGAAGATATCTGTAATCGTCAGGTTGAAAGAGAAGCTTTTTCATCTAACCTTTACCTTGCAATGGCTATATGGGCTGAAACAAACGGGTTTGCGGGCATAGCCGGCTGGCTATATGCGCAGGCAGAAGAAGAAAAACTTCATATGCTGAAATTCATTAAGTATATTAATGAAAGAGGAGGTAAGGCATTTATGCCAGCCATAAAAAAGCCGGTATCTGATTACAAAAGTGTTGAACATGTTTTCAGTGAAGTTCTTAAACATGAAGAATTCGTAACTGCTAGTATTAATGAAATCGTTTCCCTGTCGCTTGATGAGAAAGACTTTAATACTCACAGTTTCCTGCAGTGGTTCGTTACGGAACAGCTTGAGGAGGAAGCATCTGTAAGGGCTATTATTGATAAGGTAAAGCTTGTCGGGAAAGTTAATATGTATCAGTTTGACAGGGATATTATGAGTTTGCGTGCTCCGGCTGCAGATTCACAGGCTGCTAAATGAGAAAATCATATATATTATATCTTTTTCTCTGTTTACAGTTTCTGCAAAGCTCCCTTTTTTCCCAGGAACTGATTTATAATAAATCTGTTACCGGTGTTTGTTATGCAGGATCTAAGACAAACAGAATCTATATTCCTCCCCCCGGAAAGTTTCTTAAAAACAGGGATGGGAAGGGAACAGGATCTATAACTGTTTATTATTCCGGATTCACTGCTGAATCTAAAGCTGCTTTTGAATATGCTGTCTCAATTCTTGAATCCATACTGCCTGCAGATACCAGGACCACAGTATTGGCTTACTGGCAGGCGATAGAGACAAATGGTGTACTGGGAAATTCATCAGTAACCGCAATAGCAGGTGGCTGGGCAATAAATGCTTTCAGACCCCTTGCTTTTTATCCTGTTGCACTTGCAGAAAAAATTGCCGGAAGGAGTCTGAACTCTGACCAGCAGGGAGATATTATCATTACCCTCAACAATAAAACCAACTGGTATCTGGGAACAGATGGTAATGTACCTGCCGGAAGCGGAAAGTATGACCTTGTTACTGTCATTCTCCATGAAATGTGTCACGGTTTAGGATTTTTCGACAGTATGGATACTGACGATAATACCGGATTTTATGGTTTCGGTTCACTTCCGGTTATTTATGACACTTATATTGAGAACTTTAGCGGTGAATTGCTGACAGATACCTTGAAGTTTCGTAACAATACCATGGCATTGCGTAAAGAGTTGACAGGGCAACAGCTATATTTTAAAGGACCTGTACTAAAGGATCTTTCTGGTGAAAACAGATTGAAAATTTTTGCTCCTGCTACCTGGGATGACGGTTCCAGCATCTCTCATCTCGATGAAACCACTAATGTCCTTATGACCCCTTACTTAGACAAAGAGGAGGTTATACACGATCCCGGCATCTATACACAGGCAATTTTATCTGAACTGGGATGGATAAATACGAGGATTATCCATGAACCTGGTGGTGATACTGAGGAAATTCTATCTCAGGTAAAAATGGAGGTGGAAATAAAATCTGATTCAACTTATAATCGGGACAAAGTTGCCCTTGTATTTTCATTTGATGGCTTTGAAAGCAGTGATACACTCTATATGACTTCTTTAAATTCTGATGACAAATTCTCTGTCGTTTTACCAATACCTTCATATAATAAAGAATTACAATACTACTTTTTTGCGGAAGATGTTTTCAAACGATCATTTCATTTGCCATCACTGTATCAGATGTTTCGCTTTAAGTCTTTCATTGGCACTGATACAATTAAACCTGTTCTCAGTCATACTCCCTCAAAATATTATTTTGAGACAGAGGATTCGGTAAAACTGGTAGCTGAAGTGTCAGATAATATTGGGATCGATACAGTATATGTTGAATACCGGATGAATGAAAACGCACCTTCATATTTAGGTTTAAAAGCTGATTCGGCGAATGCATATTCAGTTATTCTGACATCCGGAATGCTTAACTGGCATGGGGGAGATTCACTGAGGTACCGGATTATTGCCAGGGATTCTGCATTAAGTGCAAATGTTTCTGTAAGTCCCGACAGTGGTTTTTACTCAGTCAGTATCGAAGGTTTTGGACCAGTCATATCTTCTTATACAACAGATTTTTCAAATAGTACTCCTGACTTTTTCCTTTCAGGTTTCGAAATTACCAGGCCAATAGGATTTCTCAAATCAGGTCTCCATACGGGGCATCCATATGAGAGTCCTGATGATAATGACAAGAGCCTCGATTTTATTGCTATGCTCAGGAATCCACTGAAGTTGGATAAAAGCGGTCTGCTGATAGAATATGACGATATAGCCCTTGTTGAACCTGGAGAGGAAGGTTCATTATTCGGTTCAGAGGAATTTTATGATTACGTAGTTGTGGAGGGATCAAAGGACTTTGGTAAAACCTGGTTCCCGCTATGGGATGGATATGATTCAAGATATAATTCAACCTGGTTAAAAACATATAATAGTTCGATTGTTGATCAGAATTCAACGGCTGTCGCGAAGGAGTCAATGTTTGTACACCATACTGAGTACTTATCTCAATCAGAGAAATTCAAAACCGGAGATACTCTTCTGATCAGGTTCCGGCTCTTCTCAGATCCTTTTGCAAACGGCTGGGGATGGGCAATACAGGACCTTAAGATTAATCCTCTGATCGACGGAATTGAGAAAACTCAAACCGAATCTATACGGCTTTACCCAAATCCGGGCACGGGGCAAATAAAATTATCTGATGCAGGTGGATCACTTTCAACCGGAGAAACAGTGAGATTTGAGGTATTCAATTCAACAGGAGTGCCGGTTTTAAAAGGAATAACATCCGGAAGTACTGAAACTATAATCAATATCACAGGCTCTCCATCAGGATTATATATCATTGTTTTGTATCTGGAAGATGGCATCAGAACATTTAAATACAGCCTCATAGAATAAGGAAAGCCAGTCAAAGCATTCATTTAAACCATTCAGGAAAGATATTAGGCTATTTCCAATTCTATTTTGGAAAATAAAGCTAATTTTGCTGAAATTTTGAAAAAATCGTAAAACAGCATAAAATGAGCATTATAAATAGTGTACTGGGACTTTTTATCGGGAATAAATATGAACGAGACCTTAAGGAGATAAATCCCTATATTGAGAAAATTCATGCAGAGTATCAGAAATTACAGTCTCTTTCCAATGATAATCTCAGAGACCTTACAGCTGATCTGAAAGCTGAAATTAATAGCAAAATTGAGGGTGATGAGAACGAAATAAAATTACTCAGGGAAAAAGCAGAGGCAGAGGAAGACATTAATATAAAGGAGGAGATTTATAACACGATCGACAAAATTGAAAAACTGATAAATGAAAAGCTTGAAGTTGCTCTGGATCAGCTTGTACCAAGGGGTTTTGCTATTGTAAAGGAGACTGCAAGGCGTTTCAAGGAAAATAAAGTACTTGAGGTTACTGCAAGGCAATATGACAGGGATCTGGCAGCCACACGTGAAAGCATTACAATTGAGGGAAATAAGGCTATCTGGAAAAATAAATGGATTGCCGGAGGAAATGAGATCACCTGGGATATGGTGCACTACGATGTTCAGCTTATTGGAGGTGTTGCGCTCCATAAGGGAAAGATAGCAGAAATGGGAACTGGGGAAGGAAAGACAGTTGTAGCCACATTACCGGTATTCCTTAATGCCCTGGCCGGAAGGGGAGTCCATATTGTCACAGTTAACGATTACCTTTCAAAAAGAGACTCAGAATGGATGGGCCCGATTTATGAATTCCATGGCCTTTCAGTCGATTGTATTGACAAACATCAGCCAAATTCACCTGAGAGGAGAAAGGCATACAATGCAGATATCACCTTTGGAACCAATAACGAGTTCGGATTTGACTACCTTAGGGACAATATGGCTATTAATCCTGAAGACCTTGTTCAGCGCAAACATCATTATGCAATTGTTGATGAGGTTGACTCAGTGCTCATAGATGATGCCAGGACACCTCTTATTATATCCGGACCAACTGCAAAAAGTGATACATCCCAGTTTGATGAACTTAAGCCAAAAGTTGATAAGCTTGTAAATGCACAAAAAAGGCTTGTTACTCAGATACTTGCTGACACTAAAAAATTAATTGCCGAAAATAAAACTGAAGAGGGCGGTCTGCTGCTCCTGCGGGCATATAAGGGACTGCCAAAGAATAATGCCCTTATAAAGTTTTTAAGTGAGGAGGGAAACAAGTCTCTTCTTTTGAAAACTGAAAATTTCTACATGCAGAATAATAGTAAAGAGATGCCCAAGGTCACTGATGAGCTCTACTTTATTATCGATGAAAAGGCCAATTCCATTGAGCTTACAGAGAAAGGGCTTGATCTTATTTCAACATCAGTAGAGGATGCAAGCTTTTTTATTCTTCCTGATGTAGGTTCGAAGATTGCTGACATCGAAAAGTCAGGTCTGGGGGATAAGGAAAAGCTTCTGGCAAAAGATGAACTTCTTCAGGATTTTTCTGTGAAATCTGAACGCGTACATACAATGACTCAGCTTCTGAAGGCATGGACACTCTTCGATAAGGATACTGAGTACGTTGTTATGGATAACAAGGTAAAAATTGTTGATGAACAAACGGGCAGGATACTTGAAGGCAGAAGGTATTCAGATGGATTGCATCAGGCAATTGAAGCCAAGGAGAATGTCAAAGTTGAGGCTGCAACTCAGACTTATGCCACTATTACACTCCAGAATTATTTCAGGATGTACCATAAACTTGCCGGGATGACTGGTACAGCTGAAACTGAAGCCGGGGAACTATGGAATATCTACAAGCTTGATGTGGTTGTTATCCCGACTAATAAGCCGGTAATCCGAAATGATAGGGAAGACCTTGTCTACAAAACCAAGCGCGAGAAATATAATGCTGTAATAGATGAAATAAGTGAAATGCACAGGCAGGGAAGACCTGTACTGGTAGGTACAACATCTGTTGAAATATCTGAACTTCTCAGCAGGATGCTTAAAATGAAGGGATTAAAACATAATGTTCTTAATGCAAAACTGCACCAGAGGGAAGCTGAAATCGTAGCTGAAGCTGGGAAACCCGGTACAATTACGATTGCTACAAACATGGCAGGCAGGGGAACAGATATCAAACTTACCGAGGAGGTTAAGAAAGCCGGTGGTCTAGCTATAATAGGTACAGAACGACATGAATCCAGAAGGGTCGACAGGCAGCTGAGAGGAAGGTCAGGAAGACAGGGTGATCCAGGGTCATCACAGTTCTTCGTTTCACTTGAGGATGAACTTATGAGACTGTTCGGATCGGAAAGGATTGCTGGTATTATGGATAAGCTGGGGCTAAAGGATGGTGAGATGATTCAGCACTCAATGATTACAAAATCTATCGAACGCGCACAGAAAAAAGTCGAAGAAAACAATTTTGGTATCAGAAAACGACTCCTTGAGTATGATGATGTTATGAATTCCCAGAGAGAGGTAATTTACCGTAAGCGCAGGCATGCACTCCTTGGTGAAAGACTCAGTGTGGATATTGCAAACATGATGTACGACGTTACAGAGAACCTGGTTGATACATATCACGGGATCGGTGACTTTGAAGGATTTGACTTTGATCTTATCAGATCGTTTTCCATGGATTCACCTGTTCGTGATAATGAATTCAGAAAATCAGGTGCAGCAGAGGTTACAGAAAAAGTATATGTTAAGGTTCTTGATACTTATAAGAGGAAGGCAGAGTCAATATCAGCCCAGGCGTACCCGGTTCTTAAGGATGTTTATGACAGAATGTCTCACCAGTACGAAAACGTTGTTGTTCCCATTACCGACGGTGTAAAAGTATTCCAGGTTGTTACAAATCTTAAAGCAACAGCTGAATCGGAGGGGAGGGAACTTGCCAGGTCATATGAAAAAACTGCCGTATTGGCTACTATTGACGATGCATGGAAGGAACACCTAAGAGAAATGGACGACCTTAAGCAGTCTGTTCAGAATGCTACATATGAACAGAAAGACCCGCTTCTGATTTATAAGTTTGAATCATTTGATCTTTTCAAGACAATGCTTGTAAAAGTCAACAAGGATGTTGTAAGCATTCTGATGAAAGGTCATATACCCACACAGGATCCGGATCAGGTGCGCGAAGCACAGAGAAAGCGTCAGGTTGATATGAGTAACCTGCGGGCTTCCAAAAGTGATTTTTCACAATACAGCAGTACAGGAGGAGGTGCCCCTGAAAGGACCCCCAGAACTGAACCTGTCAGAGTGGAGAAGAAAGTGGGAAGGAATGATCCCTGTCCCTGTGGCAGCGGGAAAAAATACAAGAACTGCCACGGACTGCAGCATCAGCCGGGTGCACCGGACTGAGAATCAAACTAGTGTTTTTTGCTGACTTCCTCAATTGCTTTCTGTATCCTGGAATAAGTTGAACGGCTTACAGGTACCAGCGGTAATCTGACAGTATTATGACAAAGGTTCATTGTATTCATCATAGCCTTTACACCGGCAGGATTACCCTCTGTGAACAGTAATTCTATCATCTCCAGGAAACGGAAGTGAGTCTCCCTTGCAATTTTAAAATTGGTCTTAAGTGCATTTGTTACTATTTCATTGCATTGTGCAGGAAATGCATTTGCGAGGACTGAAATAACTCCAATTCCGCCCGCTGCAATAATAGGAATTGTAAGCATATCATCGCCCGATATTACTGCAAAATGCTCAGGCTTGCCTTTTATTATTTTCATAATCTGAGTCATATCGCCTGATGCCTCCTTGACTGCAACAATATTTTCGCATTCGTTCGCCAGTTCGATACATGTTTCTGCAGTAATGTTACATGAAGTTCTGCCGGGGACATTGTATATAATAATTGGAAGTGTACTGCTGGCTGCAATCTCTTTGAAATGCTGGAACAGGCCTCTTTGGGTGGGTTTATTATAATATGGTGCCACTGATAAAATCCCATCAACCCCTGTAAGTTTCATCTGCCTTAATGAATTGATCACCTCCTGGGTATTGTTACCGCCAATACCTACAATCAGGGGTACACGACCGTCAATTGCTTCAGCAACATAGGAGACAATTGCCTTCTTCTCATCTTTTGTAATAGTAACCGATTCACCAGTAGTACCTAATGCTACGATATAATTGACTCCGCCATCAATTACATGTTTGACAACTCTGCCCAATGCAGCGAAATCAACACTCAGGTCATTTTTGAATGGTGTCACAATTGCAACCCCGGTTCCTCTAATTTTCTTCATCGTATGTTGAGTTTATCAGTTTTTAATCATTTCAAGATATTGAATTACCTGCTTTAAGTATTCATCAAGTTGAACAGGATTCTTTATTTCCATCATAATGTCAAATGGTGTATCAGCTTCCGGTTCAAATATTCCTACTTTTAATGAAGCTTTTGAAAGTTTGGTAATATACAAAAGTGGAAAGATCTTTTCAAAGTTTATATCTATAAGTATGTCAAATTTACGATTAGTAAATTCTTGAATTTCAGATGATTCAGGAATATAAAATAAATTTGTCTCTGATTTTCTGATAAATGTAAGATACCTGATCGCAGTATACTGATCAGGTAAATGCTTGCCACCATAATATCCGATTATTTTTATCTCAATATTCCGTTCCTGCATTTTTTGATGAAACCGGGCCAGTGTATTAAAATCTTCATGCTTAGAGGCATTCCATACAACACAAATGCTTCTGACATCGATGAAATTCCTGTATTCCATTTTCCTGCTGGTCCTTGCTACCCTTTTTCTGAGTATTGTATTACCGACCCTGAGTCTGATATTTCGGAATAAATCCATATTGCAAACCTAACTTTTTTTTGTTAAAATAATCTTTTGCAGGAATTATTCTTCCCCAAGTATTTTAAGAAATTCATTCTCATCAATCATAGGGATTCCCATCTGGTTTGCCTTTTCCATTTTTGACTGCCCCATATTCTCACCGGCAAGGATAAATGAAGTATTTCCTGAAACTGAGGAAGCATTTTTTCCGCCATTGATTTCAATCATTTCTTTATATTCTTCACGGCTGTGTTTACTGAATATTCCGGATATAACGATTATCTTACCCTTCAGTTTGTCACCTGATTTTACTTTATTTCTGTCATCACTGAACCTGACACCTGATTTCTTAAGTCTGGAAATTATCTCAAGATTTTCAGGATCTGAGAAATAAGCAATTATGCTTGCAGCAATTTTTGGTCCTATTTCATTAACTTCGGTAAGGTCTTCTGCTGTTGCACTGATAAGAGAATCAATATTGCTAAACCTGTTGGCCAGAGTTTTTGCCACAGTCTCGCCAACATGTCTTATTCCTAATGCAAAAAGTACTCTGTGATAAGGAATTTCTACTGATTTTTTTATACTGCTTATTATATTTGCTGCCGATTTTTCACCCATCCGTTCCAGCGGTGTCAGCTGATCAGCCCTCAGATCATATAAATCCGCATATGTCCTTATGAGATTATTGCTGAACAGCAAATCAATTGTTTCTTCTCCCAGACCATCAATATCCATTGCCTTTCTCCCTATGAAATGTTCAATTCGTCCCTTTAACTGCGGAGGACAGTGAAGATAGTTGGGACAGAAATGGTTTGATTCACCTTCATTCCTTATAAGCACAGTTCCGCACTCAGGACAATTAGTGATGAAATCAATCCTGTGGTTATTTTCATTTCTGTATGAATGATCCACTCCAATGATTTTCGGTATTATTTCTCCGCCTTTTTCCACATAAACCATATCGCCAAGGTGAAGATCTAGTAATGCAATCTGGTCCTCATTGTGAAGAGATGCCCTTTTTACCGTTGACCCTGAGAGAAAAACAGGTTCAAGATTAGCGACAGGTGTAATTGCTCCTGTTCTCCCTACCTGAAAAGCAACAGAAAGGAGTTTGGTCAGGACTTCCTCGGCCTTGTATTTATATGCTATTGCCCACCGGGGTGATTTGGATGTATGTCCCAGGTCTTCCTGAATTGACAGGTTATTTACTTTAATTACAACACCATCTGTATCATATGGAAGGTTTTTTCTTTCCTTTTCCCATTTTTCAATATAACTAAGGACATCCTCCAGATTGCTGCAAAGTCTGATGCTGTCAGGAACCTTAAATCCCCAGCCGGCAGCCTCTATAAGGCTATCATAATGTGTGTTATGAGGAAGTTCATCTGAGAGTATAGCATAAATAAGACAATCCAGATTTCGTGATGCTACAATTTTTGAATCAAGGAGTTTTAGTGTTCCTGCAGCAGCATTCCTGGGATTGGCAAACGTTGGTAAATTGTCTTTTGATCTCTCACTGTTCAGTGTATCAAATACAGCTCTTGGCATTACAATCTCACCTCTAACAGTAAAATCATCAGGAATATTATTCCCATCCACACTTAAAGGAATACTTCTGATAGTTCTTATATTTTCAGTGACATCATCTCCTTTCAAACCATCACCACGAGTAAGAGCCCTGAAAAGTTTTCCTCCCCTGTAATTTATGCTGATTGAAGCTCCGTCAAATTTAAGCTCGCATGTATAATCAAAAGGTCCGCTCACTGTTTTCCTGGTTCTTGTATCAAACTCCCTGAGTTCATCCTCATTATAAGTATTGCCCAGGGAATACATAGGATACTGGTGCTCAAACTGGGTAAACTCATTTTTGATATCACTTCCAATCCTTTGAGTAGGAGAGTCTTCACTTTTAAATTCTGGAAATTTCTTCTCAAGAGTCTCAAGTTCGTTCAATAAAAGGTCATATTCGAAATCAGATATAATCGGCTGATTTTGAGCATAATATCTTTTATTGTGTTCTTCTATTTCTCTGCGGAGCCTTTCAATACGTGCCTTAGCTTCAGATGCTTTCATTGTGCTTCACTGATATTTCAATTGATAACTGGGGCTAATTCCATATCCCTTCAACCGGCTTTGAGCAATTACTGCACTTTCCGCCCCTGATCGTATTTGATGTTACCCTGAATCCATTTCTGATGACAAGAATGGTTTTGCATTCAGGGCAAATTGTATTTGATAATTCATTTCCTGGTACATTTCCTGTATATACGTATCTGATTCCTTCTTCTTTGGCAATCCTTGCAGCTTCATTAAGTGTTTCAACAGGTGTGGGAGGTAATTGTTCAAGTTTGTGTAAAGGATAAAACCTGCTGAGATGCAGGGGAGTTTTGCTGAACCCATTATTATTAAGCCAACGGCACATATCTCTTATTTCTTTAAGATTATCACTCCAGGTAGGAACAACAAGATTTGTAATTTCAAGCCAAACACCCATTTCGAGATAAACTTTAAGTGAATCGAGTACAGGTTGCAGTTTTCCGCCCGTGAGTTTGAGGTAAGTACTTTCAGTGAATGCCTTAAGGTCAATATTGGCTGCATCAATTACAGAACAGAGATTCCTGAGTGGTTCAGTATTAATGTACCCGTTAGATTTCATTATGTTTTTGACACCTGACTTTCTGGCAATACGGGCCGTTTCATATACATATTCGTAAAAGGTAACCGGTTCTGAATACGTGTAAGCTATTGATTTACAGTTATTGTTTATACAATCAGAGACTACATCTTCGGGAGGAAGATTATAATTCCTTGTTTTATCCGGACTGGTCTGTGATATAGTCCAGTTCTGACAGTTGAGACAAACAAGGTTACAACCTGCAGTGGCTATTGAATAAGCTCTTGATCCTGGAAAAAAGTGATAAAGCGGCTTTTTTTCAACCGGATCAATGTTAACAGAGCAGGGATTTCCATATGCCAGGGTGTATAGTTTTGAATTATGTACTTTTCTGTTATTGCACTTGCTGAGTTCACCTTCCTTTAATACACATTCATTTGGACATACTCTGCACATAATTCCACGGGCAGTTTCCTCCTGGTACATTGCCAGCCTTTTGTAAATGCTGCTCTGATCTGTTGATTCAGCATTAATAATTTTTTCACAGGGGAAGCATATCACACCGGCGGAAAGTGCAAGAGATCTTCTGATAAAATCTCGTTTGCTTATTCTGTTTACGGACTCCTGCATTTTATTAATTTGTTCCTGCTATAAAGCAATAAAACTAATGCTTGTTAAGGATTGTTCCAAACAAGATACCTGTAAAAACCAATACTCCCAGAAAAAAAATTGTTACAGTAATTCCAAATATCGGGATCAGAAATCCCGAGACTCCTATAAAGCCAATTGCAGATCCTGATAAGTCCGCAGCGTATATTACGGGTAAATCATTACTGATACTTTTTTTCATGGTAAGATCTCTGAAAATACTGCCGGTAATGCAGCCCGGAAGAAAAGATAAAATCAGTATAACGAGTATTGCAATTGTCCTGCCTTCAATTTGAACTATCTCCTGATAAATAAGTCCGGTGATAAAATAAAAGGAAATAAGGGTACTCCCTTTTAAAACCAGAGAAAACCGTGACAGGACTCTTAGATTAAAACCAGCTCCAATAGCGATTCCTGCCATTAAACCAGCAATAATAAGTCCTGTCATCTGGTACATATTGCCAGCTGTCAACTGAAGTGTAAGCAATGCAATAACTTCAAATCCGGCCAAAGCTGAAGCACTGAAATACATTGTAAGATTTCTCCTTTTTAAAGATATTAATGGTAATGCGAAGAGTATAGTAAGTAAAATAATTACATATGCCTTCTCATTCTTGCTGCGACTAATTCGAAATGCCTGGAAATAGCTGTATGCCAGAGGAAAATTAAAAGTATTCTGACTTGTTAAGGGATTGAGAAGATTGTAGACTTCTTTTGTTTTTTTCTCAATCAGATCATCTGAGAGATAGCCGTCACTGACATATAGATTTGCTATTCCTCTACTGGTATAAAGTTGACAGAAATTAGTGGTAAGAGTATCCTCAGAAGCTATAAAATATAACTTATTACCGGAAACCGGAATCACATTCCTGAAGACTGCCTTCATGCTGTTGAAAATTGATGAATTCAGATTAAGTGATGCGTCGTTATAGTAGTTTTCAGCTGTGCCCGGAGAGCATAAAAAAATTCCTCCTGTGTTCAGAAATTCCTTGATTTCGGAAAAGAATTCTGTGGTATAATATCTGTTAAGTAGTAGAGTTGAGGGAGGCGGAACAAGCATAATTATAACATCTGCCTTTTCTGAAGTATTTCTCATAAATGAAAATGCATCTGAATTTGAGATGATGACTTTTTCCTTAAATCTTTCAGTATAAATCATCGAAGCAAGAACCGGGTCCCTTTCAATATATATTATCTTTTTAACAGGATATTTAAGCAATTCAGGTAAATGCGATTCAGGTGATCCTGAAATAACCACTACATTTTCAGGTGATTTATGCTGTAGCATAGCATAATGGATGTCTTCTTCACGTTCAACGATGTCATCATTATATTTCAGAAGTCGCTGGTTATAATAAATACTCTTTTCACCATTGTAAGTCCCTGTAGTTATATTACCGTATGGAGTATCCCTTGATTCAATAACTTTGACAGCATGTAATAAAAGCTGACGAAACAGAATATCCGGATCAGACATCAAGATGACCGTTACAGCAATTGATACAATAATTTTAGTGACAAGTTTTAGGGCTTTTTGTTTGAGATAAAATGTTAGCAAAGTATAGGTAAACGATAACAGAATAATTACAAGTATTAGCTTATAAGTACCGAGTTCTTCTGAAACCATCAGAGAGATCAGAATTCCGGCTGTAATTCCACCTGCTGTTTCAATTGAAAATGATTTACCCGGATTATACCCTGGGATTCTTTGCGCAATGGAAATAAGCTTTACAAAAATAAACCCGGATGATATACAGAATGGGGTCAAAACCAGTATGTTATAAATTATACTGATGAAAACTGATGGTGTTTCTCCAATCTCGAGAAACAGACGGGAGAGGAGAAACATAAGTATAAGTGAAACCAGAGGACTAAGTGCAAAAACCATGTTGATCTTTCCAGCCTCCAGCAATGTTGATTTTCCTGCGAAGAATGCACCAGCAGCTGACATTATTAGCCATGTGCCCAGGAAAATGCCGGAAATAAGCTCATATCCGCCTGAAATATTCATCATTTCCCTTATCAGAAGCAGCTGTATTGATGAACTTACGAATCCGGTTATGAAAAGGTTAGCTGAAATCCATGAAGTTCCTTCCTTAAGAACATTAATTTCAGAGATTGCGGTATTATTCCTGATTTCTTCCGAAAATAATCTCCCAAAGTATGGAAGATGCCAGATAAAATGAAGTATCCCGGTTGCTGCCATTCCGATTCCAAATTCTACATGCCACTTGAGTATGGTTTTTACATTTGGTATGTCCCATTTATAGGAAATCTGTAATGCCATAAATAACCCGGCAATGGCTGTTACAATGAACGTAGTTGCCAGTACAATATTCCAGAATTTTTTATGCTGTGAGATTGTAAAATACCCTAACCGTGAAAAAAGATAACTAATCAGGTATAATATCAGTAATGTTATGCCGGTTCCGGTAACATGGTACATAATAATTATTCTTTTTCTTCAAGAACAAAGCCCTCATATACAAATAATTCGGCCGTTTTCCATCCATCCCATCCGATACCAGCTTTATCCCTTGAAGTATAGCCAAGGAATTGTTCGGTATTCCATCCCTGTTCAATTGCTACCTGTGGCAGCATTGTACCCGACCTGAAATCTTTTTTAATATAAATACCATGCTTGCCAAGCACTATTTCATTTGGAGTGGATATCTTCTGCAAAGGCCCCAGAACTGTTATTTCTATTGTAATCTTCTCATATTCCTCTCTGGTTAAAGGGGTAAATCTGGGATCTTCAAATGCAGAAGACAAAGCGGAAGCTTTTACCACCTCATAAAGCGGATCGGAAGAGATAAATCTACCGATACAACCTCTCAGAATGCCATCTATCTTTATAGTAACGAAGGCTCCGTAGTTCATTTTCAGCAAATCAGGCATTTTATCAGGATCCGGGGCAATGTATTTATTATTATTTAACCGTGAGCTTATGCTTGTCCTTGCAATTTCAAACAACCGGTTTTTTTCAGTTTCACTGATATGAAAACTTTCCTTATCCTTCAATTTACTACTATTTTTATTGTCACTTTCAAAAAGTGCAATGGCATAGTAGCCGACTACCCTGTCTTTATCGCCATATTCTGAATCACCGGAGTTACAGTAATCCAGTAATTTGTATTTGAGTGAATTGTCAGATTCCGAGAGATAAAGCAAGGTAAGTCCTGAGGTCCATCCACACATACTTGTAGCCAGTCCGTCAATATTTTTTGATGAGTTGTAACTAAGCGATTTCAGGAATGTTTGAGTATTTCCTGAAGCCAATCCTGTTGCAGTGGCATTATCAGCACTTATAGCATCCTTATAGGAAGGGTAATGAGAAAAATCACTGCTTATAACGAACAGGTTGTCTTCTGTGAACCAGGGTTTTAACGCATCAGCTATTTTTTTTATGGTATTATCATTTGTTGTACCGATTATTACCGGTATAATGGTAGGATTACCTGTAAAATAATACTGAATGAATGGTATCTGGACCTCTATGCTGTGTTCCTGAAT
The DNA here is from genome assembly GCA_937864815.1 of uncultured Bacteroidota bacterium. GTDB lineage: Bacteria > Bacteroidota > Bacteroidia > Bacteroidales > VadinHA17 > LD21. Next base: position 22,978 of record CALMJY010000019.1, on the reverse strand, counting down.
ATGAGATGTGGTTGGAAAATCAAATACTTTGTTTTCTTTTTTCAGCTTTTCAGCTATCTCAATGTTAACAGTAGCAGTGCCAAGAGGTGTTATGTAATCACCTGTATTGTATACTGATGCTCCGTCGAATGCCATAACATGGCTTGATCCTATAATAAATATATTTTTAATTATCTTCCCTCTGTCAACGGAGGAAAAAGCTGATGCTGCAATTTTGCCAGAAAAAACATAACCAGCATGTGGTGAAACGATTGCTCTGACATCAAGTTTCTCATCACTTTTTTTACACTCCTCAAACAGCTTTGAAATGTCTTTCATTAATGCATCCTTTCCGGCAGAATAGAATCTCCCCGCTGCAATGGGCCTTCTGTCAACATGTTTGTTTTGTGCATTTGTTTCCATGATAGAAAAAATAAGTAGCAATATTAATATTACTGATCTCATGAAATAAGATATGAATTGGCATAATAAAGTTATGCCAAAAAAACGAAGATCAGATAAAGTAATTTGATTAGTTAGAAAGAAAAAATCAAATAAGTACCATTGATTCTTTCAATATTTGTCCGTTAGAATCAGTTCCGTAAATTTTGATACCGATACTGATTGATGGTGAGCCAATAATATCAATAATCGGGCTAAGTGCATCTCTGATATCTTCTGAATCCATATTATTATATTCATCAATATTGAAATACAGATGAATCATAACTGTATATTCATTGTTCTTAATGGTACTGAGTGTCTTAACTATCCTGGCAAGCCAGATTGAAGAAGATGTATTGAAATATTCGAGATTGAGCCTGAGATTTGTAATTTGTCTGGGATTCTGTATATACTCATGAACCCAATTCAGTACACTGCCGTATAGTTCTGCTGAATTTTCAGGGATGGATCTTCCCGAGAGTATAAGTTCCCCATTAACACAATTGAGATCAATCTGGGGAGTTTTGGCAGTTGGTTCAATATATAAATTCTTCAATCCCACCTTTACAATCATTTATTCCTAGAATAAAATTCAGGGAAATTACTATCTAAAAATAATCCAACTTTTCAATTATCGGGTTTCCCTTTATCAAAAAGAAGATATCAGTGGTCAAATATTTTGGTCAATTGGCATAAGTATGGTGAAATTGAAGGACCTTTCACTTCCCATTTTGACTATGTTTCTTGTATATCAATAGTTTAAAATACTATCTTTGGAACCTGAATTTTTAAAAAGAAAGATGGAAGTAATCCTAAGGGAAAATATAAGAGAAGCTGTTAAGATTCTGTATAATAGTGATGTACCCGAAGAATTGATTCAGGTACAGGAAACAAGAAAAGATTTCAAAGGAGATTTTACCCTCGTTGTTTTTCCTCTGCTCAGATTTTCAAAAAATACGCCTGAGAGCACCGGGGAGAAAATAGGAGAATATATCATAAAGAATTTCCCGGTTGTTTCAGCATTCAATGTTATAAAAGGATTCCTGAATCTTGAAATTTCAGGCAGGTGGTGGATTGAGTACTTTGTCAAAACAGCATCTGCAGATAATTTGGTGGAGAGTTGCAGAGTAGCGGTTCCCGGAACAATTCTTGTCGAATACTCTTCTCCAAATACAAATAAACCCCTGCATCTTGGTCATATCCGTAATAACCTGCTCGGATTTTCGATATACCGTATTCTTTCAAGTTGTGGTCATAATGTAATTAAAACCAATATTGTCAACGACAGGGGTATTCACATATGCAAATCAATGCTGGCGTGGCAGAAATTCGGAAATGGAGAGACGCCTGAATCAAGTGGTATGAAAGGTGATCACCTTGTTGGAAAGTACTATGTAATTTTTGAGAAGGAGTGCAAAATTCAGATTGAGAGTTTCGTTAATTCAGGAATGGACGAAAATGCAGCACGGAATGCTGCTCCTATGATGAAGGAAGCCAGGGAGATGCTTCTTAAATGGGAGGCAGGCGATAAAGAGGTAGTTGACCTCTGGAAGATGATGAATTCCTGGGTCTATGCCGGTTTTGATGAAACATACCATAAGCTGGGTGTGGATTTTGATAAAATTTACTATGAATCAGAGACTTATAAGCATGGAAAAAAGATTGTTCTGGATGCTCTGAGTAAAAAAATCCTTTACAAAAATGAAGATTCTTCTATTTGGGCAGATCTTACTGAGGAGGGTCTGGATCAAAAACTATTGCTAAGGTCAGACGGTACAGCGGTATATATGACGCAGGACCTTGGTACTGCCGTAGATCGCTATAATGAATATAAGTTTGATAAGAACATTTATGTGGTTGGAAATGAACAAAACTATCATTTTCATGTACTGAAAGCCTTGCTCAAGAAAATGGGATTTAACTGGAGTGATGGCCTGTACCATTTTTCATACGGCATGGTAGAATTGCCTGAAGGAAAAATGAAATCACGTGAAGGTACTGTAGTTGATGCTGATGATCTGATTTCAGAAATGATAGATACAGCTCGTGACGTATCACTTGAACTCGGGAAGCTTTCTGATTTCACACCTGCAGAAAAGGATGAGATATTCCGTAAAATTGGTCTGGGTGCACTGAAATACTTTATTTTAAAGGTCGATCCAAAAAAGAATATGACCTTTAATCCAGTTGAATCAATAGATTTCAACGGAAATACAGGTCCGTTTATTCAGTATACGTATGCCAGAATTAAATCTGTATTCAGAAAAGCGGAACAAAGTGGGATAAATGAAAACTTGTCCTTAATCACCAATATGAATGCAGGAGAAAAAGAAATTGGACTTATCAGAATATTCCGCAAGTTCCCTGAAACTGTTATTGCAGCTGCAGAAGGCTATTCACCTGCGCTGATTGCAAATTATTGTTATGAACTGGCCAGGGAATATAACCAGTTTTACCATGACTTTTCAATACTTGGGGAAAGTGACGAAAGAGTCCGTAATCTTAGACTTGCACTATCAAGGATGACAGGTGAAATACTGTTTAAAGGAATGTGGATGCTTGGGATAGAAATGCCTGAGAGAATGTAGTAACAACCAATTAATTACAAATACTATAAACGACAATATGTTTGAGAATTTAAGTGAAAGGCTGGAAAAATCCTTTAAGCTGCTTAAAGGACAGGGCAGGATAACTGAGATAAATATTGCTGAAACACTTAAGGAAGTTAGAAGGGCACTTCTTGATGCAGATGTTAACTTTAAGATAGCCAAACAGTTTACCGATACTGTTAAGCAGAAAGCCATTGGGCAGGAAGTGCTTAAATCAGTTAATCCATCACAGATGTTGGTCAAGATTGTTCATGATGAACTTGTTGACCTGATGGGTGGGGATAAAACTGATATTAATATTAAAATCAATCCTTCTGTTATACTGATTGCCGGGCTTCAGGGATCCGGAAAAACTACTTTCAGCGGGAAACTTGCAAAATGGGTAAAATTAAAAAGGAGTAAAAATCCTCTTCTGGTTGCATGTGATATATACAGGCCGGCAGCTATTGAACAGCTTAAGATCATTGGCTCCCAGGTTGAAGTGCCGGTCTATACTGAAACCGGTAACATTGACCCGGTTTTAATTGCACGTAATGCTGTCAGGGAAGCAAAGAAAAATGGGAATGACCTGGTTATAATTGATACCGCTGGACGCCTTGCTATTGATGAGCAGATGATGAATGAAATTTCAGCAGTAAAACAGGCGGTTAATCCGCATGAGATTTTGTTTGTAGTCGACTCCATGACTGGCCAGGATGCTGTCAATACAGCACGTGAATTTAATGAAAGACTTGATTTTGATGGCGTGGTGCTTACAAAGCTTGATGGGGATACACGCGGTGGAGCAGCTCTGTCAATAAAATCTGTTGTTAATAAGCCGATTAAGTTTGTGAGTTCTGGTGAAAAGATGGATGCAATAGATATCTTTTACCCCGCCAGGATGGCTGACAGGATTCTGGGTATGGGAGATATAGTCTCTCTTGTTGAAAAAGCTCAGGAGCAGTACGATGCTGAGGAGGCAAGGCGACTACAGAAAAAAATTGCCAAAGACCAGTTTGATTTTGACGATTTTATTAACCAGATTCAGCAGATAAAGAAGATGGGTAATGTCAAGGACCTTATGTCAATGATACCCGGTGTAGGAAAAGCTGTAAAAGATCTTGATATTGACGATAATGCTTTTAAAAGCATTGAAGCAATAATACGAAGCATGACACCCGAGGAAAGAACAAATCCCGTAGTACTTAACGGAAGCAGGCGTAAAAGAATAGCGATGGGAAGCGGAACTTCAGTTCAGGAGGTAAACAAGCTCATTAAACAGTTTGATGAGACAAGGCGAATGATGAAGATGATGACAAAGGGTGGGAATGTTGCCAAAATGATGGGCAGAAAATAAATACCACAATGTATACTCTTATTGACGGGAAAAAGGTTGCTTCAGAAATAAAGCATGAAATTGCTCAGGAGGTTCTGAAACTTAAAGCAGCAGGGAGAAAAACACCCCACCTTGCTGCAATACTTGTTGGCAATGATGGTTCCAGCGAAACCTATGTGGCAAATAAAGTGAAGGATTGTCATGAGGTAGGCTTCAATTCAACTCTATTGCGCTATGAAAGCTCTGTTAAGGAGGATTTCCTGCTTCAAAAAATCAGTGAATTAAATGAGGACAGGGATGTCGATGGTTTTATAGTGCAACTGCCTCTTCCTGATCACATTTCTGAATACAGGGTTATTGAGGCAATTAATCCTTCAAAGGATGCCGACGGATTTCACCCTGTTAATATCGGGAGGATGATGATAGGACTGCCCGGATATCTGCCCGCAACACCATTCGGAATTATTGAACTTATTAAGAGATACAATATACCGACTTCAGGAAAAAGCTGTGTGGTTATCGGACGTAGTAATATTGTTGGAAGACCTGTAAGCATACTTCTTTCTCAAAAAGGAATGGATGCAACTGTTACTCTCGTTCATAGCCGTACAAGGAATATAAAAGAAATTGTGTCAGCATCGGATATTGTTATTGCAGCGCTCGGATCTCCCGGATTTGTTAAAGAAGACATGGTTAAGGATGGAGCAGTTGTAATTGATGTAGGGACTACCCGTGTTGCATCCCCTGATGCTAAATCTGGATTCCGGTTAGCAGGAGATGTTGATTTTGAAAGAGTTGCTCCAAAGTGTTCCTATATTACACCTGTGCCCGGTGGAGTGGGGCCAATGACCAGGGTATCACTTTTGCGAAACACACTTATGGCAGCACAATTCACTTTGGTAACTCCAATCCCATAAAATAGAGATCAAATCCCCCTTTTCCGCCAGGTCTGTTTGAAGAGAAGATAAGATAAGAGTTGGTGAAATCCTGTACAGATCCGAGAACAGGCCTGTATTCATCATACATGGTATTTATGTCTGGCCCGAAATTAACAGGTGAATTCCATTTACGGTTTTTAAGCACAGAATAATAGAGATCATATCCTCCCAGTCCTCCAAGCCTGTTTGAAGCAAAAACCATTACATTCCTGAAAACATATGGACATTTATCATCTGCAGTACTGTTAATGCTGTCAGGTTTTGAAGGTATTCTTATGTTTCTGTCAAACCATGTGCTTAAAGGTGAATCATTTGGGACACTGTCACGGAAAATATCAAAATTCCCTCCTCTGTTTGAGGAAAAATATGCTGTATCAAGGTTGGAATCAAAGCATATGTAAACATCGTCTGAACCTGAATTGAAGATATTTACAGGATTCGGACCAGTAATAGCAGGTGAATTCGACCCGTAAACAGGCAAATTCTTAAGGTAATAAAGATCAAGGTCCCCGTCCACATTTACAGATGATAATATTAAATACTCAAATCCGTCAGCAGTACTGAAAAAACGATAAGGTCCAAAATCATCCCCGGAGGTTACTGCCTGAGACAATAGTTTATTTGTGAAACTGTCATTTGATATTGCAGATGTTAACGAAAAATTGCCGTTTGTCTGGTCAAATACATATGATAAAATCCCTTGCTCAATATCGAATTGTCCCCCGGAACTTTTTCGGTTACTCGAAAAGATAAGCTTAAAACCACCGGTAATCTGGTAAATATCAGTATTATAATCATCATACTGGGAATTCAGTCCTTCGAGAATTTGTAAAGAGTCGGGAAATGTTCCGTATGGAAATTTAATGGGATTTTCTTCCTCTTTGCATGAAAAAAATAATGCTGATAATACGACACAAAATATAAGTACTAATCTGGATTGTAATGTATCTTTCATTTTCATTACTGTATGGAACCATATCTGCAAATATACCAAATATAAAATGAAAAACCGGGTAGGGTCCCGGTTCTTCAGAGGTAGAATTTAGGTTAATTCTAGGGTAATTATGGTATTTAAGGTCTGAATCTGTTCATTAACAATGATAAGATGAATATTTGACTCCGGAGGTTGCGTTTCGCATGTAAAAAAAATGAAAATATTAGCATTATTTAATTATGTTATTGATTACTAGTAGTTTATAAAAATTTTTAATTGTTGATAACTGAAAAACCAGTATATAAGGCTTAATTAAAATAGTATTAATTTTGTAACGATATTTAACAGTGTGATGGAAGAGGATAAGTTAAGTTATTCATTCGAGGAGGAGATAAAGCATGCGGTTCAGAAGTTTGAAAGCATGAGAAAAAACAATGAGCGCTGTTTTTTTGATGTGATCGAATTTGAAACTATTATTGATTATTACATCGAAAGCAATAATTCATCAAAAGCATTTGAAGCTGCTACACTGGCAACAGAGCAGCATCCGAATTCTGTTTCTATACAATTAAGAAAAGCCAGAGTCCTTCTTGATAAGGGACGTGCAGTTGAGGCGCTGCGGCTCCTAAAGAAACTTGAGAGCATTGAACCCGGGAATCATGAAATTTTTATTGCAAAAGGTACTGCATTTGGAATATTGGGTGATATCCAGGGTGCAAAGAAAATGTTTGATTATGCACTGATGCTTGATTCTGAAGAAGTTGAACACATTCTTTTTACAATAACTTCAGTACTCCAGAATCTCAATTACTATGAATATATGATTCCTTATATGCTTCGTCTGGTTGAACTTGAACCTGATTTCAAGGCTCATCTTTATGATCTAGCATATGCTTACGAAAAAATTGAGGATTTTGAAAACAGTATTCAGTATTATTTGTGGTATCTCGAAGAAGAACCATATTCCGACAGTGCATGGTATAATCTGGGCATCATTTATAACAAGCTTGATCAGCATGAAAAGGCAATGGAAGCATATGACTATGCCCTTGCCATTAATTCGCAGAATACATTTGCATTGTTCAATAAGGGAAATATCCTTAGCAACACTGATAGGTATGCAGAGGCAATTCCTGTTTATCATGAGTATATTGAAAATGAGCCTGATAGCTTCGAGGCTATGACTTACCTTGCTGAGTGTTACGAGAAGACGGGTGAAATAAGGATGGCAAAAAAATACTACCAGGAAGCTATTGAACTTGCCCCTGATTTTGCCGATCCTTGGTTCGGACTTGGAGTTATTGCATTGAACAGCGGAATAGTTGAGGATAGTCTTCTGTTCTTCAGAAAAGCTGTTCGTCTTGATGATGAAAATCCGGAATTCTGGTATCTTCTTGGTAAGGCACACTCGCTAAACGGTGAAAAAAAAGCTGCTATGCGCTGTTTTCGTGAAGCTTTGAAGCTCGATGCATATTACAGTGAGATTTGGTCTGATCTGGGCAAAATAATATTGAAAGACGGGCTGGCCACTAAAGCGTTGCCATACCTTGAAGTTGCCTATAAGGTAACAGGTGATGTACCGGGCATAAATTATCTTCTTGCTGCATTTTTCCTTCATACCGGGAATAATGAAAAAGCCTATAAACATCTTTCTGCTGCAATAGGTGTTGAGAAAGAAACCTTCAATGATTTCAGCGAATTTTTTCCTAAAGAAATGTTGAACAGGAAAATGAAAAAGCTGCTTGACACTAATGATCTGGTGTATAAATAAATAAACTTCAAATTTTATGAAAGTGGCACTTCCTTTTTTGCCTGAAAGACCTGTAAAACCAAGGAATTCAGGACTTACCATGGTTATGGATAAAGGTCTGAGTATAAGAGAGGCTGAGGATTTTATGTCTGTCGGATCCGAATATACTGATTTTGTAAAGCTTGGTTTTGGAACCTCGCTGATAACACCCGGATTTGAAAAAAAGATTTCCATTTATAAAAAGGCAGGTACAGTTCCTTATTTCGGAGGGACGCTCTTCGAGGCCTATGTAGTGCGGAATATGTTTGATGAATATATTGAACTTCTTGATAAATACGAACTTACGTTAGTTGAGGTTTCTGATGGATCATATGACATTGATCATAAAGTCAAGCTTAAATACATAAGTCGACTTGCCGGTAAAAGGACTGTTATATCAGAGGTCGGCTCAAAGAAAAAGGATGTCGTTTATACGCCCGATGAATGGGTGGCAATGATGAAATCTGAACTCGATGCCGGTTCTGTTAAGGTTATTGCTGAAGCAAGAGAATCTGGAACAACTGGCATATATAATGAAGATGGATCTATAAATAGCAAGATAATAACTGCAATATCCGATCATGTAAAACTTGAGAATGTTCTTTGGGAAGCACCTCTTAAATCACAGCAGGCATGGTTCATAAAGCATTTTGGTGCAAATGTTAATCTTGGAAATATTGCACCCAATGAAATCATTCCACTTGAGACTTTGAGATTGGGGTTAAGGGGAGATACATTCTTTCAGTTTCTTCCTGAAGGTCTGGTTAAGTAAACATGTCCATATGAGAAAGTTTGGCCTTATAGGATACCCGCTTGGTCATTCATTTTCCCGGAAATATTTTACAGAGAAGTTTAAAAACGAGCGGATAAGTGATTCATCATATGAAAATTATCCCATTACTGACATCACTCAGATTACAGACTTGTTAGAGGCTGAACCTGATCTTTGTGGCCTTAATGTTACGATTCCATATAAATCTGAGATTCTGAGATTTCTTGATTCAATTGATAACGAAGCATCAGAAATTGGAGCCGTAAATGTTATTAAAATAAGCAGGAGAGGGAGTAGTTTATTTCTCTCCGGATTCAACAGTGATGTTACAGGCATTTCTGACTCCCTAAAACCATATTTCCGGAATAATCTTAGGCATGCTTTAGTCCTTGGTACAGGAGGAAGCTCACGGGCAGTCTGTTATGTATTGAAAAAAATGGGAGCAAATATAATTTCTGTTTCACGGGAGAAAAAGACAGATACAATAACCTATCAGGATATTACTCCTGGTCTGATTGCTCAAATCCAGTTGATTGTAAACACAACTCCTTTGGGAATGTTTCCCGGGATTGAAACTAAACCAGATATTGATTACTCCCTTCTGGGTAAAGGACATATTTTATTTGACCTTGTCTACAATCCTGAAATAACTGCTTTCCTTAAATCCGGACTTAAGCAGGGATGTACTGTGATAACAGGTCTTAAAATGCTTCATTCTCAGGCAGAAAAAGCCTGGCAAATATGGAATGATGACAGAATTTAACTATCCGTCAAGTCCTTTTCTGGCACCTTTTCTTCTTATCCAGTACCTTGGATCACAATTTATGCACTCCTGGTTCCAGTAACCTGATGTTATCAGGTCTCCTTCTGGTGTCTTAAGCTGTTTCTCATAAACAGCAAAAACTGGATTGAATAAAAGATCTGTAACGCCTATGGTGTATTTGTCTTCACCTCCTCCTTCCTGTGCAGGTTCTCTTATTTCCATCACCTCAAGGTTATTGGTTGTAAGGAGGTCCTTAAGGAAGGCTGCCCGTTCAAGCGAGGCTCCTGTTTCAACAATGGTACAACGGACACCATTGATCTCGCTTACAATATGTTTTGCATTATTGAGAGCCATATTTCTATTTTTAGATCAGATACCAAAACTTAAATTTCTTATCAGTTCAAATAAACCACTGGCAAAACCAGTGACAATAATACCGGCAACACATAATCCCAGTGCAAACCTTGTATACCAGGTACTTTTAAACTTTTCAATCGGATTATCACTTTTCAGAAGAAACATTGCCTTTACTATTAAGAGATAATAATAAAGTGAGATAATTGTATTCAGTACTGCTATTATCACCAGTGTATAATAACCTTTTTCAGCAGCGGCAGTGAAGAGAAAAAATTTTCCAAAGTAACCTGCCACAGGAGGAATACCGGCCAGAGAAAACAATGCCAGCATCATAATAAGGCTTAATTTGGGATTAGTATGGTACAGACCATTGTAATCGTCAACATTTTCTTTACCTGATGCATTTGAGATAGCCAGAACAACACCAAAAGCACCCAGGTTTGAGAATATATAAACAAGTATGTAATATATAACAGATGCCATTCCCAGCTGGTTTCCACCTATGAAGCCGAGAAGTATATAGCCTGCCTGTGATATTGATGAAAATGCTAGGAATCTCTTAAGGTTTTGCTGCCTTATCGCAAACAGGTTACCAATTGTCATGGTAAGAATAGAAGTAACATAGATTACTTTCTGCCATGCAGCAACAATTACAGGAAATACCGTAAAAAGAACAATTATGAAAATAAATACCGCAGCTCCCTTTGAAATAACTGATAAGTATGCAGTGATATTTATGGGAGAACCTTCATAGACGTCTGCAGTCCATAAGTGGAAGGGTACAATTGATATTTTAAATGCCATTCCTGTAAAGAAGAAAATAAATCCAAGTAACTGAAGGTTGCTGCCCCTGAAAACAGTTGCAATCTCACCAAAATAAAGCGAGCCTGTTGTTCCGTATATCAATGAAAGCCCATACAATAATATTCCGGAAGAAAGAGCTGAAATAAGTATAAGTTTTATCCCTGCTTCTGCAGATATATTCCTGTGCCTGTCATATGCAGCCAGGGCAGCTATTGGTATGGTTGCCAGTTCAAGACCGATATAGAACATCAGAAAGTGACCTGATGAAATCATAAAGTTCATCCCGATCAGGGTTGATATCATTAAGACAAAGTATTCACTTATTTTTTCTGAGTTTTCATCTCTTCTGAGCCAGTCTGCTGACTGAAGGAAGACAAGCAATACACCAATATTCAGGATATTCTTCATCATGAGCCTGCCCGCATTTGTGATATACATTCCACCAAACAGTTCACCTTCTGGTGACGGAAGTAATCCAAGCACAGTAATTAAACCAAAGCAGATTGCCGAAAGAGTGATTACTTTCCCCTTTTTATCAGGATGGCTGAATACCTCAACAATCAAAACCATAAGTGCAGCAGCTGTCAGCAGCAATTCATGGCGCATTATAACAAATTTTTCTGGGCTCATATTTTATTTTTATCCTGGATAGTTTATTTATATCTGATTAAAACGGATTTACCGATACTATCTTTTCGACTAACGGGCTAAGACTTGCTCCGATCATTGTAGAAAGCCAGTAAGGAGCAAGGCCAATACCTGCAACAGATCCGATAAGTGTAACAACTGATACTTTTTCAAACCATTTGGCGTCTGTAAGATGCTCATGATGTTCATCTGTGGTTGGACCAAGCAGTAATATGGCAACTACACGAAGAATGTATACTGCAGTAATTACAATTGAAGATACTGCAACAATGGTCACAACCCTGTGAAATACATCTGTGTGCTGGAATGCACCTACAAAGATTGTCATCTCTGCAACAAATCCGCTTAATCCCGGAAGGCCAAGTGATGCTAGACCAGCTATTACATAGCAAACTGAAAGAAAAGGAATAACCTTCATAAGTCCACCCATCTCATTAATCATTCTTGTATGTGTCCGTCCATAGAGCATTCCAATGAGTGCAAAAAAGAGCGCTGTCATCAACCCGTGAGAGATCATCTGAATAACCGCACCATTAAGTGCTGTCTGGTTCATCATAAGGATGGCAAAAAGCACAAGTCCGCAATGGCTTACTGAAGAGTAGGCATTAATATATTTAAGGTCTTTCTGAACTATAGCACCGAAAGCTCCGTAAACAACACTTATTGATGTAAGTATTATAAAGATCCATGATAGCTCAACTGCAGCTTCAGGCATAAGGAATATAGCCACCCTGAAGGCACCGTAACCTCCGAGTTTCATTAATACACCCGCATGAAGCATTGATACTGCAGTGGGAGCGGAGGCATGTCCGTCAGGTGACCAGGTATGGAATGGAAAAAGGGCTCCAAGAACTCCAAATCCGACAAATGTCAGGGGGAAAAACAGCCTTTGGGCTGACATAGGTATAGTTACCTTGGAAATTTCAAGAATATTAAAAGTGAACTGACCACCATCAGGCGCTGAGTTGAAGTAAATACCAAGCAAACCTGCAAGAATCAGTGCCGATCCACCCATAAGCATCAGGGTTAGCTTCATTGCTGAATATTCCTTCGGACCACTTCCCCATATTCCTATTAGAAGATACATTGGTATAACAGCCAGTTCATAGAAAAGGAACATTGTAAACAAATCAATAGAGATAAAGAATCCGAACACTCCGGAGGCAAGCAGAATTAGCGATACGAAAAACTCCCTGGTAAGGAATTCTACCTCCCAGGAAGCAAAGATACCTGCAAATACTACTAATGAGGTCAGGGCTATCATTGCCACAGATATCCCGTCCACACCAATTGCATAATGTATATTAGGGTTTTTGAACCAGAGGTAATCTCTCACAAAAAGCATTTCTTCAGATGCGCCAGCCTTCCTGGCTGCCAGATACATGAATACAAGAACTGCAGCCATGATAAGCTGAATTCCCATTCCAATTGCAGTAACTACGCGAACATGTTTTATGTCCTTTATAAAAAGAATAGCAGTTATTGTCAGAACCGGTATTACGACAAATAGGGTTAAAATATCCATAGTTTAAAGTCTTTTCCTGAGTACTATTTCCAGAGATAAACAAAAATTATAGCCAGTGCGATGGCTCCGGTTACAAAAACATAACCATATTTCTGTAACTGACCTGATTGAAAACCACGTATCCTGAAAGAAACCAGCTGAGTGACAAGTGCAATCAGGTTCATTGTTCCATCTACGATATGCCTGTCAAACCAGGCTATTGGGGTTGATATATACCTGAAAATAATATTTTTTGTAACAAACAGGTAAACCTCATCAATATAGAACTTATTATACGCCCATTTGTAACTATACTTAAATGTGGTGGCAAGTTTATCAGGGATTGCTGTTTCCTTGCTGTACATTATATAAGCTACGAAGATTCCGACCAAACCTATTAGCACTGAAGGAATAGCTACTGCCATTTCTATGTGGGATTCAAAAGGTCTGCTGTCGGAGGTAACGAGTTTGCTGAACGGAATAAACCCGGAAAATACAGATCCAACCGCAAGAATCATCAGGGGAACTGTCATAGTCAGAGGAGCCTCATGTGGTGTATGATGATAATGTCTTTCCTTGCCCCAGAATATGCTGAAATATAGCCTGAACATATAAAATGCAGTAAGTCCTGCGACTGCATATTCAACTGCAAACAGGAGTTTATTGTGGTGCAATGCAGCTGTAAGTATTTCATCTTTACTGAAAAATCCTGAAAGAGGAGGTACACCGGCAATCGTAAGGCATGCAATCAGAAAGGTGGCGTGTGTTATTGGAAGATACTTCCTTAATCCGCCCATCTCTGTCATATAATTGCTGTGTACAGCATGAATAATTGCTCCTGCTCCAAGGAATAGAAGTGCCTTAAACATTGCATGTGTGAAGAGGTGGAACATAGAGGCCATATAGCCCAATCCGTCATGTCCGCCATATCCTGAGACTCCCAGTGCAAGCATCATATATCCGATCTGTGACATAGTGGAATAGGCCAGGACCCTTTTAATATCTGTTTGAGTACATGCTATCACAGCTGCCAGAAGTGAAGAGAAAGCTCCCACATAAGCAACAACTTCAAGTGCATCAGGAGCTGCAATTGAGTAAATTGGAAACATACGAGCTACAAGGTATACACCTGCAACAACCATGGTAGCTGCATGTATGAGTGCTGAAACAGGGGTCGGACCTTCCATGGCATCAGGAAGCCATATATGAAACGGGAACATTGCAGATTTGCCAACGCCACCCATATAAACAAAAATCATAGACCATGTCAGAACAGACAGACCCATAAATGCTGCTCCGCCTGTCTGTGTTATTGCAGGTCCTGAAAGGCTTGTAAGTGTTATAAAATCAAATGTTTTTGTATTAAATGACAAAATGAGTATCCCGATGAGGAATCCCATGTCAGCAAATCTTGTAACGATAAACGCTTTCTTGGATGCCCTTACAGCGGATGGTTTTGTATAATAGAAACCTATAAGAAGGTAAGATGAGACACCTACCAGTTCCCAGAAAATATACATCTGGAATATATTGGTGGCTACCACCAGTCCAAGCATGGAAAAAGTAAACAATGACAGGAAAGCAAAGAAACGCTCAAATCCCTTTTCTCCATGCATATAACCGATACTGTAAATATGAACCATAAATGATACTGTGGTGACAACAATAAGCATCATTACTGAGATGGGATCAAGCAGAATCCCAATGTCAATATGAAGATTCTCTGTTAATTGCAGCCATACACTGTTGAAAGCAGTAAGCTTCTGAAACGCTTCATCAACCTTTTCGGATGTAAAAAAGTATTTATATGCAGTTACATATGACAGTGCTGTAATTATTCCCAGACCTATTGTCCCTAATAATCCTGATAGCTTCGGCTTTAACTTATGTCCTGCTAATCCGAGCAGAAGAAACATAAGAAAAGGCAGAATAAGGATCCAGATTGTATAACCGAAATTTACCATTTTGCGTTTCCTGTATATTTATTAATCAGTATTTCATTTCGTGAGCATCTTCCACATTGATCGTTGAAAATCTTCTGTAGATGTTGATTATAATTGCTATAGCCACCGCTGCTTCAGAGGCGGCAACTGCTATTACAAAAAGGCTGAAAAACATGCCTTCCATTTTATGGGGATACAGATACCTGTTGAATGCCATAAAATTTATATTTACAGCATTAAGAATCAGTTCAACTGACATAAGAACTGTAATGAGGTTTCTCCTTGTAAGAAAGCCATAAACTCCTGCAAAAAACATCAGAGTTGCAAGAATCAAAAAGTAGTGTATTGGAATTCCCGTGATCATGGTTTTGTTAATTAAGTGTAGGTGTTTTTGTTTTTGCAGGTCCGCCTTTTTTAGCTACTACGATCGCAGCTATCATAGCTGCAAGCAACAATATCGATATTACTTCAAAAGGAAGAACATAACCATCATAATCAACTGATAGAAGGCTCTTTCCGATAAGTTTCATATTTACCTCCTGAGCAGCCACAGTAGTGGCCGAAAAGCTGTAATCGAGAATTGTTAATATGCAGAGAATAGCACCTGCTACTGCTGCAAGAGCAGAAAAAATTGATTTTTTCAATTCAACAGGTTCAAATTTCTGACTGATATGACTGGTCAGCAAAATTGAGAAAATTATAAGAACAACTATACCGCCTGCATATAATGTAAGCTGCACTGCTGCCATGAACTGGTAATTGAGCATGAAATAGAGACCCGAAGTAGATAAAAGAACCATAAGAAGGAAAGCAGCGGCTCTGAGTATCCTCCTGGTTGTTACTGTCAGGATTGAAAAAACAACAATCATGGCAGAGAATAAAATAAACATCAATTGATTACTTGTCATCACTCAACTCCTTTCATTAATTGGGAACCTGGTTTATTTAATGTCTTGATTAACAATGCTCTGTTAAATACAGCATGTTCAAATTCCTGGGAAAATGCAAGGGCATTTGAAGGGCAGGTCTTAACACAAAGAGCGCAGAAGGTACACATGCCAAGTCTGTATATATGCTTGTCAATCACTCGTTTTTTCTTACCATCCTCCGTAATTATTGTTTTGGATATTACTTCAATTGTACCATTGGGACAATTTATTTCGCAGATACCGCATCCTGTGCATTTATGCTCATTGCTTTCGTTATGTGGCATTACCACTTCACCTTTGAACCTTTCAAACATAACAAGATCTTTCCTGTTGTTTGGATACTTCTGGGTGACAATTTTACCAGGGCTGAAAAAATATCTGTTTGTGACACGCATCCCTTTAAGCAGTGATCCGACACCCTGTATTATTTCTTTAAAATATTGAATTATACTATTCATATTGATATAATTATATCTGTTCTGATGATTAGAAATGCCAACCCATCAGAACCAAAAAAGCCATAATTAGAACGTTAACAAGATTTATCGGCAGTAAATATTTCCATTCAAGGGTAAGAAGCTGGTCGATTCTCAGACGTGGGAACGTCCACTTAAACAACATTATAAGATATATTACAAAGAATGTCTTGCCAAAGAACCAGAAAAAAGGAGGAATGAAATCCATAATACGGTTGAAACCTTCCCAGTTACCAACATGGAAGGGCATCCAGCCACCCAGAAACAAGGTTGCAGCTACCGCAGCCACAATGAACATATTTATATATTCAGCCAGGTAGAAAAATGCAAACTTAATTCCTGAATATTCAGTATGGTATCCGGCAGTTAGTTCTGATTCGGCTTCAGCCATATCGAAAGGACCGCGGTTTGTTTCAGCGGTTCCTGCAATTATATAAATGATAAAGGCTAAAAATGCAGGTACATGTCCTTTAAAAATAAACCAGCCGGTTCTTTGGGCTTCAACGATTTCCGATAATTGCATTGATCCGGCAAGAACCACCACAGTGATAATTGCAAGGCCTATTGACAGTTCATAGCTGACTATCTGAGCACCACTTCTCATTGCACCAATCAGTGAGTATTTACTGTTACTTGACCAGCCTGCCAGGAGTACACCAATAACACTCATTGAAGAGACAGCAATTACGTAGAATATTCCTATGTTGAAGTCAATTGCATGAAGGCCTTTCCCATAGGGTAAGGCTGCCAGCACCATAAAGTTTACAATTATAACAATATATGGTGCCAGATTAAAGAGAAAGCCATCAGCATTTTTTATGGGAATTAACTCTTTAAATAAGAGTTTTACCAGATCTGCTATAGTCTGAAATAATCCATATGGGCCAATTCTGTTGGGCCCCAGCCTGTTCTGTATAAATGCACACACCTTTCTCTCGGCAATTACAAGAAATAGTCCGATTAATGCATAAAACAGGAGGAAGACCACTCCTATAATCAACATTTCGATAGTCACAGCCCAGAACGGAGACAATGAACTTCTCAATCCCTCATCGATTGCTTGTGTGAGAGATGAAAAATCATAAAATATCTTCCACCAGGGTTCTGACAGTGTACTTAATGCGTTTGAAATTGTATTCAGTAACATATATATACTTTTATCTTTTTTATCCGTTCTACCTTACGCCTTACGCCTATTATTATCTGTCAATATCAGGTATTACAAAATCAAGAGAACCGGCTATTGCAATAAGATCGGCAATCTTGAAATCTTTTGAAATATGATTGAGAACACCAAGGTTTACAAAATTTGGAGATCTGAATTTTACCCTGTAAGGATTTTTGTTGCCGTCACTTTTTATAAATACATCCAACTCACCTCGTGCAGTTTCGACCCGCTGGAAGTACTCCCCTTCAGGTAGTTTGATAACCGGTTTCATTTTGACAAAATAGGGACCCTCGGGAATATTGTCAATAAGCTGGTCAATTATGTTCATTGATTCTCTCATTTCCTCAATCCTGGCAAGATATCTGTGATATGTATCTCCCTCAGTATATAAAACTTCATTGAATTTAACCCTGTCATAGGCACTGTAAGGCTCCTGCTTTCTTATGTCGCATGAAAAACCTGAAGCTCTGCCTGAAGGTCCTGTAATTCCATATGATATGGCATCTTCAAGTTTTAGCCTGCCTATGCCTATGGTTCTTTCTCGGAAAATGACATTACCGGAAAGTATAGCATCATATTCCCAGAGAACTCCACGGAAATATTTAATGAATTCCTTTACCCTCTTCTGGAAATTTGGATGAATATCATACATAAGTCCCCCGGGACAATTGTAACTTACTATCATTCTGCCACCGGTGGTTTCTTCAAATATATCAAGAACTTTTTCCCTGTCACGAAGGCCGTAGAAGAAACAAGTCTGCCCTCCCATATCCATACCATACGATGCCCAGAAAAGCTGATGAGACTGGATACGGGTAAGTTCTGATATTATAGTTCTTATAATCTTTATACGATCCGGGATTTCGACCTCGAGAGCTTTTTCTACTGCCAGGCAGACTGCTTCATTATTAATTGCAGCAGACAAATAGTCCATTCTGTCTGTGAGGTGTATAATCTGGGGATATGTGATACTCTCACACATTTTTTCAATACCCCTGTGTATATATCCAATATGTGGTTCTATATTTTTTACAATCTCACCTTTCAGGGAAACGACAAGTCTTAAAACGCCATGTGTTGACGGATGCTGGGGACCCATATTGATTGTGTACTCCTCCTGCTCGTCTATGACAACTTCCTTTATTATCTCTTCCATAATTATTTGCTGACAATATTAATATCATCCACATAGTCTTTCCTGAGAGGAAAACCCCATGAACTGTCAAGAAAAAGTCTCCGGAGGTCAGGATGATGATTGAATTTAACTCCAAGAAGGTCATACACCTCCCTTTCATGAAATTCAGCCGTATTCCATATATCACAAACCGAATTAAGTACAGGTTTAGCTCTTTCTGAAGTTTTGGTTTTAAGAACAATCATATGACCGTGCTTTGAAGACCTCAGGTGATAAATCACTCCAAAAACATCACCATAGTCAACACCGGTAATACAAACCAGAAAGTCAAACCATGTATCTTCACTTTCCCTGAGTTTTTTTGCGAGGGAATGGAGTTCTGTATCGGCTACAGTTACCTCAGGGTATTGTTTGCCTTCAACTATTGCAGCATCTGGATTAACAGATTTCACAAATTCTCCAAGTTGAGTTTTATCCATTTCTATTAATATTTCCGGGATTTATTTTGAATCATTCTTTGCCGTTCTCAGTTTGCGGGACTTGATATTCTCAGTCTCTATCTTACGCTGTAACTGTAGCATTCCATATAATAAAGCTTCAGGTCGGGGAGGACATCCTGGTATATAAACATCAACCGGTATAACATGCTCTACTCCCTTAACCACGCTGTATGAATTGAGGAAAAATGGACCTCCCGATATTGCACAGGCTCCCATTGCTACAACATATTTGGGTTCTGACATCTGATCATATAATCTTTTAAGAACCGGAGCCATTTTGTTTACAATTGTTCCTGCTACGACAATTACATCTGCCTGACGGGGGCTTGCCCGGTATACTTCCATGCCGAATCTTGCAAAGTCATGGCGGGGTGCACCTGTAGCCATCATTTCAATACCGCAACAGCTTGTTGCAAATGTAAGTGGCCAGAGTGAGTTTTTTCTTCCCCAGTTGATTACATCATCAATTGTTACAAGAAGAACCGGTGTTCCGGATTCCCTTAGAAGTTCAAGGCTTTCATTGTCCTTGAATTCTTCATATTTCATTCCTTTTATTCCCATATCAGAGCATGTTTTTTCCAGGCATAGAGCAGACCAAGACCCAGTATAACAAAGAATATAACAATCTCAACAAATGCAGCAAGTCCAACTTCCTTCATTACAACTGCCCATGGAAACACCAGAACTGTTTCAACATCGAAAATCAGGAAAAGGATTGCAAAAAGATAGTAACCCACGTTAAACTGAAGCCAGGTTAAACCTTCAGTGGGTATACCGCATTCATATGGATCAAATTTCTGTGGATTTGTAGATTTGGGTGCTACTAAACCTGCAAAGATAACTACTACCCCCACAAATAAAGCCCCAACAATAAAGAATAGAATTAACCATTCATTACTCATATATAATGGTATTTAAAATTGTTTAATGTGCGTCCAAAAATATAATTAATTTCCTGTATTGTGAAATTACTAACAGAACAATTAAATGATAATTATCACCTCATAAAATTTATGCTGTTCAGATAAATATTTCCTTAGGATATTCAATCTCAGTAAGGAAAAGACCTTTTGCAGGAGCTGATTTTCCAGCCAGGCATCTGTTTTTCCCATTAATGATCTCTTCAAATCCATCCAGATCAGTTTTTCCTGATCCGATTTCAACCATTGTCCCAACAATTGCTCTTACCATATTCCTTAGAAAACGATCAGCTTTTATGGTGAATACCAACTTGTCATAAGTATAAATCCATTCAGCTGAATATATCCTGCACATATTTGTTTTGGCATCAGAATGCAGTTTACTGAAGCTTGTAAAATCATCATATCTCAAAAGTATTTTGCAGGCCATATTCATAGCCTCAATATCCAGGTGTCCATAAATAAACCAGCTGGATGTTTCAAAGAACGGATCTTTTTTTCTTGAGATGTAATACTTGTAAGTCCTTGAGACAGCACTGTATCTGGCATTAGCATCAGGAATAACTTTCCGGATATCACTAATCGCTATATCTGCGGGGAGAAGCCTGTTTAACCTGAAAAGCAGTTTTTTATCGGTATTGATGTCCGGTTTGTCAGAATCAAAATGGGCACAGAATACCAAGGCATGAACTCCTGCATCTGTTCTGCCGGCTCCTGTAGTAGCTATTTGTTCTCCAAGAGCAAGTGATAAGGCAGAATCTAATGTTTGTTGAATAGTTAAGGCATTGGGCTGGATCTGCCAGCCATGGAAATTTGTACCCCTGTAAGAGAGGAATATAAAGTAGCGGTTTTCTGCTGACATCATATAGCAAATATAGTATTTCCATATTGTTCAAAAAATAGCATCAAATTTCATTGAAAACCGATCATATAATGTATTTTTACCTGAGCCGGAATAATAATTATTTTATATCGGATTACTTGAAAATTAAAAATTTAAATCATTAGTTTATGAGACTTGAGTTACACTGGATCGATTATCTGATAATGATAATCTATTTCTTATTTGTTCTGGGAATTGGCTGGTTCCTGAGAAAATACATGAAAAATGCAAATGCATTCCTTGAAGCCGGGCGATCGATGCCGGCATGGGTTGCAGGACTGGCATTTATTTCAACCAACCTTGGTGCTCTCGAAGTGATGGGAATGACCGGATCAGGTATGAAATATGGTATGCTTACAACACATTTCTACTGGATTGGTGCGATTCCGGCAATGATTTTCCTTGCACTATTCATGATGCCTTTTTATTACGGTTCAAAAGCCCGGTCAGTTCCGGAATTCCTGAAATTAAGATATGATGAAAAAACAAGGGGGCTGAATGCCATACTCTTCGCACTGATGACAATACTTGCCTCAGGTATATCCATGTATGCCCTTGCCATATTAATGGAGAATGTACTGGGCTGGGATTTTAACCTGAGCCTGTGGGTTTCAGCCCTGATAGTTCTTGGATACACTTACCTGGGCGGACTCTCATCTGCTATATATAATGAGGTTCTTCAATTCTTTATCATTGTGATTGGTTTATTGCCCCTTGTTTTCCTGAGCCTTAAGGATGTCGGCGGATGGTTCGGCCTTAAGGAAAAACTTGAAACGTTTGCTGTCGCAAATAATTTTGCCTCTGATACATATACAACTACATGGAAATATGCAGGTGAAGCAGCATCGAATCCAATGGGAGTGGAGTGGTTCGGAATATTGTTTGGACTTGGGTTTGTACTTTCATTCGGATACTGGTGTACTAACTTCCTGATTGTCCAGAGAGCATTTGCAGCAGAGTCAAAGGCAGCTGCACGAAAAGTGCCACTTATCGGGGCACTGCCAAAAATGTTCATTCCTTTTCTGATAATTGTTCCAGGTATTATTTCACTGGCATTATTCAACGACCAGGGATCAGCATTTAACTCTGAATTTCCTGTGGCAAACGGTAAACCGATTTATGATTATACTATTATAATGCTTCTAAAGTATTATCTACCGGCAGGAGTGTTTGGACTGGGTATTACTGCGCTGCTTGCATCCTTCATGTCGGGCATGGCTGGTAATGTCTCGGCTTTTAACACAGTTTGGACCTATGATATTTATCAAAGCTATATCCGACCGCAGACCGGCAATGAGGAAGCTGACGGAAAGCATTACCTTAAGGTTGGAAGGATAGCAACAGTAGCCGGGATACTTCTGAGTATCGCATCTGCATATATTGCCAGCAAATTTGGAAATATTATGGATTTCCTGCAGACAATATTTTCTATGATTAATGCACCTCTGTTTGCAGTCATTTTCCTTGGAATGTTCTGGAAAAGGACAACAGGTCACGCTGCATTTACCGGATTACTGCTGGGTTTCCTGATGGCATTGCTTCACCACGGACTTACTGTTCCTGCAGGTGCAGGCACCCTGTTTAAGGGAGGCTGGATTGCGGTTATTCATACATATCCGGTTGAGATGGCCCAGAACTTCTGGACAGCTATAATTGCTTTCAGTGTCAGTACATTTGCTACTGTTGGTTTAACCTTTGTTACCCCTCAGCTTAAATCTGAAGATGACCTGAAAGGATTGGTTTATTCACTCACTCCAAGGGAAGCCGATGACAGTCATCTGCCCTGGTATGAAAGACCTGCCGGACTGGCAATACTTGTGGCTGTAATTTGTTTAATTTTAACCGTTATATTCTGGTAGGAGGCAATTAAAATGGTAGATATAAGAATTCCAATAGGTCTGATGTTCTCAGTAATCGGTGTGATAATATCAATACTTGGTATTGTAACAAGTTCAGATTCAGGAATGTATCAGAAATCACTGGGCGTTAATGTTAATCTTTATATGGGGGTATTGATGCTTATCTTTGGTCTGGTTATGCTCTTTTTTGCATTCCGGAAGAAAAAGAGCTAATACCTTTATCTGATCTATGGTTATTTTATTTAATAATCAGTATATTTTATTGATGATTAACCTATAAATCCTTTAAATCATGAACCGCAGAAAATT
>CALMJY010000018.1 GCA_937864815.1 uncultured Bacteroidota bacterium | reverse complement strand
AGTTCATTAATCTTGCTCTTATTGTCCTGTGCGGAGGATGATAATTGCATAATTAAAAATAGACCAATAATAAAAATAGTTTTTCTCATAGTATTGGATTAAGCTTAGATTAATAATTCGAATAGATAACAAGGATTCAAAAGGGAATCTATAAGTCTCTTTATTTTACTAAGATTTTTAATGGTTATAATTAGCTTTTTTATGTTATTTTAAAATATCCTGGAGATACTGGTGCCATTGAGCACTTATTTAAATGGTATGTTATCTCCTATTTTATCGAATAATTGGTCCCGGGTCCTGTACCAAACCTTTCAATAAGATTTTTAGTAAATAAGCTGTTTAACAGCCTTTTAACTGTAGGGATAGGAATCCCTAATTTTTCTGAAATTATTCCTGACTTAGTTCCAGGATGATCTGAAATAAATGCAAGAATTGATTTCTCTTTTGGATCAAGTTTTGATAGAGCCCCTGTAGTTTCTAGTTTCTTTTCAAGTTTAACCTGTATGTTTTTTAATGCGCTAAAGAAGAAATAGATCCACGTTGTGATATTTTCATTGGGTCTCTGTGCCTGACATCTTCTAAGTTCTCTATAATATTCTGTCTTTCTATCTTCAATTTCACTTTCAAAACTTACATATTCTATCCACTTATACCCATTTTTTAAAAGAAGAAGAGTTGTTAACAATCTGCTAAGTCTGCCATTTCCATCTTGAAAAGGATGAATGCTAACAAATTCATAGGCAAACAAAGCGCATTTCACTAATGGATGAGTAGATTTATCAGAATTGTACCAATCAATCAGACTCCTCATTGCATCTTCAGTTTCTATACCTGGAGGTGTTGTCACAAATACAACCTGGGTACTTCCATCTGGCATTCCTGTTTCTACACTATTTTTGTGCTGTTTATAGTTACCTTTATGCCATTGATCTGCCTCACTGTACCTCATTAACAGGTTATGTAAGTTTATTATTGAGTTCTCTGTTATGTTGATAACATTATAAGATTCAGAAATTGTGTCAAGAACATCGTAATAGCCAGCGACTTCCTGAGAATCTCTGTTTACAAGTTTTTCAATACTTAGATTCTGTAGAAGGATATCAACTTCCTCGTCATTCATTTTAGATCCCTCTATTCTTGTTGATGCCCCAACACTTTTTACTGTAGCAACAGATTTCAACTGTTTTAAACTTTGTCCTTCTCGCTTTTCAATAGATATCCACGAAGCATCAAATCTATCGATTATGCTTATTTCTGAAATCAGCTTCCAGTCAATCTCAATTCTAAATGTGTGTACTTTGTGCATTGACCAAATATAATCATTTTTAAATTATGATACGTTATGATACGATAATATTCGATAATGATACGATAGAAATTAATCTATTTGATACGTTATGATACGATAATATTCAATTATGATACGATAAAGCTATTTATGGGCTTGCAGGTACCTTGATTCTCCAGATAAATCATGAAAAGTTATTCATAGCACTATCGGTATTAGATGCAGGATTTATATAAGGGATATTTCCAGAGTTTATAATATTTATTATTTATTCAGGCTGATCAATCTGCCGGGAGTTTTCCGTTATTGCTTTTATTGCTTTAATTATTCCTTCAGCATCTTTATTTAGTCGTCCCGAATAATTTTTGTCTGAAGCTTGCAGCAATTGCTTTGGACTGGCAGACCAGCCGCAGGTTATAATGCCAAGCATCTTTTCCGTGGCAGTTTCTTCTGAATATTTTTTAAAAGCCAGTGCAGCCTCAGGTTTATTCCAGACGCTTGGCAGAACCCTGAAGCCTTTTTCCTGGAAGAAATCTACTGAAGGATATGAATCTCTTGCTCCGTAATGCCAGTCGCACATGATTATATCTTTTGGAATCATATCAATAGCTTTATGTGAACCTGTTTTGCTTGCCTCTGTTATACCATACGACATTTTATCTGCATCAAGCAACCGGTCGCTCCACATCATCATTTCCAGGCCTTTATTTTTAACAAGGTGTTCATGGTAATCGTTTATAGCTTTTGCTATCAGTTCTGCCGGATCTTTTCCTTTACAACGGGGGCATTGAGGTCCCTCAGGAAAAGGTTCAGGTTTCCCATCAGCACCCGGCTTCCATTTTGTGTGCAATTCCCATGGAGTACCATTTACCGGCGGATAACCACAAAGGAAGATCTCGTCCAGGCCAACGTGAAATGCATCAGCGTCGAAAGCATCGATTATTTCATCGATAAGGGCAAAGACAACTTTATTAACTTCAGGATGCAACGGACACCATTCCCTGCAATAAATTCCCTTGTTATCATAATTTATTTGAGGTGTTTCATCGAACTGGGGGAATTTTAACAGTAAAGGAGCATTTACATTTAACCAGGATTGATGGCCGACACAATTAAACATAGGAACCAGACGGAGGCCTCTTTCTCTGCAGAAGGCGGTCAGGTCACGGGCCTGGGTCTTATTTATTCTGTGGTGAGATAGCTCAGGGTAAGATTTAAAATCAAACTCATAATCGACAGTTAATATGAGAGC
This sequence comes from uncultured Bacteroidota bacterium, assembly GCA_937864815.1. Lineage (GTDB taxonomy): Bacteria > Bacteroidota > Bacteroidia > Bacteroidales > VadinHA17 > LD21. The sequence goes on along the minus strand of CALMJY010000018.1, from coordinate 48,709 downwards.
ATTATATTTATGAGGAACCAGTACCTCATCAATGAATTTCTTTAAGAGATCCAGGTCTGCATAAACCGATGTTTGTAAGTGCATTGCCAGCCAGGTTTTATTTTGTTTTTCCCGGTCGCTGCGATTTTCAATATTACCAGGCTCATTTTTATTGCAGGGATTGTTGCTGTTTACCATATCCTGGTCCATTATCTGCCCGGAAAGAGTAAAAAACATAAAGATGACAAGTAGATTTTTCATATTAATATTTTTATGATTTACCGGAACAAATAAACACACTGGTCACAGAATTCTTTCCCTGCCTGTACCTGACTTATACTTTCACTCTCGCATACAAGTTATGCAATCCCGGGGATTTGGGGACCAGATTTTCAATGATTTTTCGCTTAATACCAATAACATGAACATATTAACTTACTTCTACTGATTAAGTCTTTATGCCTTAGCTTCCCAAAGTCCCTGTTCAACCATGATTTACCATTAATTCTAACACATTGAATATGTATGCAAAAGAAGATACCATTGACCACTTCCCGCCAGAGTTAAATGACCACTTTTGACCGGGTGTAAATCACTGTTATGATGCATCTTTTGTTTTTGAGTAAATACCGGCCAAATATGGTCAAGACCTCCGGCTTTTGCAGTCAAGGATAGATCCTGAGAGGACTTTTGAAATCAAATCAGTCCTTCTGTGAACAATGGACATGATTTTATGGGCAGCCACTGGTTTACTCCTGTTGCAGTTTCTCAATCTTGGCTGGATTACAATAAATTATTCCGAAAGAATTCGATACAATTCAAGGTTCAAATAATAGTGATGACCGTCAAGCTCTTTCTTTTCGAGAACCTGCAAATCGCACAGCTTATTTAAGTATGCTCTTGCTGTATTCTCAGCATAGATTTTAGATTCAGTAAGGTGCTTTACTTTGGTAAACGGTTGTGTGAACAAAGCGTCTACCAGATTTTCGGGGTTTCGCAATTTTGGATCTTCTTTCTTTATATGTTCCAGGATTGAGTCTTTGGCTGAGACAATGTCATTAATCTTATTGAATGTTTGATTTGAAGTATTTTCAACAGCTCTCAACATGAATAATAACCAGTTCTTCCAATCTCCTCTCTGATAAACCCCCATTAATCCTGAATAATAATCATTCTTATGATCTAAGATATACCTACTCAAAAATAATATCGGAACATCGAGCAGGCCCTTATTCGTCAAATAATTGATGTTGAATACTCTCCCTGTCCTTCCATTTCCATCTCTAAATGGGTGAATAGCTTCAAATTGATAATGAGCAATAGCCATTTTTAGAAGATGGTCTATTTTAAAATGCTCATCATCATTGACAAAGGTTATCAGATTTTCTAATCTATTTTGAATTACAGAAGAGTCTCGTGGAGGAGTATAAATTACTTGACCAGCATTGGAGCCTGTCCCTCCTTGCTTTATGGTTGTTGGAACAAAGCTTGGGCGAATTGTATCAGATGTTTGCTTAATTTCCTGAAATACTTGAATAAAGTATTTTAGATCAAACTTTTTAGCACTCTGTAAATACTTGAAGCCAGACCAAAGAGCCTCTCTATATCTTAATACCTCCTTTGATGCTCCATTCGACTCATTTCTTTTATCACTAAACGCCTTGTACAATTCATCATCTGTCGTAAAAATATTTTCTATCTCACTGGAAATCTTTGCTTCTTGCAGACTAATTGTATTAATAAGTAACCCTTGATTGGGAATTACAACACTTCGTCCCTGAAGCTTTCCTAACGCGGCCTTTGCATCTCCAAGAATCCTCAATATTTCTATTGTTTGATGGAGCTCCTCTCTAATTGGTAATGGCGGAATATTATTCCAGGGGATATCTCTGTTTGGATTGATTGGATAAAGTAATTCTGTCATGGTATAACTAATGTTTAGTGTTTTTCAATATACTGGCTTCAAAATTACGATTTTTTAATATTCCAGACATTAATAATGTCGTTTTTTAATGTTTGCTCAAGTTTTGACCTTAAAAATCAGCCTCCCGCAACTATCAAACATTAAAATAACCGCGTTTTAATGTCTGTTAGATTTTTGACCTTAATATCTAGTTCGCCTCCATTGTCAAACATTAAAAAAGCTGCCTTTTAATGTTTGTCCGAATTCTGACTGCAAAAGCCGTTGCCATTGACCACTTCCCGCCAGAGTGAATTGACCACCCCTGGCCGGTCGTAAATCACTGTTATAATGCATCGTATGTTTTTGAGTAAATTCCGGCTAAATGTGGTCAAGGCTTCCGGCATTTGCAACGATATTCCATTCAAATCGATTTCAAAGTTATGGACATAAAAACATTGCATCAATTGTTTTTTATGGTTATAACCCTAATAATATAATATTTTGATACTATATTTGTGGTTACAACCTTAAAAAATGCATATGAATAAAAGAGACCTGTACTTAAAACAGATAAAACCATTTATTGATAAACCGTTAATAAAAGTAATTACCGGCATCAGGAGAAGTGGTAAATCGATAATAATGAAGTTGCTAAAAGAAGATTTTCTTGAAAGGGAAATTGATGAGAATCAAATAATTTATCTGAATTTCGAGAGTCTGGAGTTTTCTGATATATCGAATGCAGAAAAACTTTATTTTTATATTAAAGACAGAATTGTCAAAGACAAAAGAACCTATTTGCTTCTTGATGAGATACAAGAAGTTAACTCCTGGGAAAAAGCTGTCAATTCATTTCTGGCCGATTTTGATGTTGACATATATCTAACAGGTTCCAACTCCCGGCTTTTATCCTCCGAACTGGCAACCTATCTTAGCGGTCGTTACGTGGAAATTCATCTTTATCCGCTTTCTTTTTCAGAATACCTGCAATTTAAGTCTGCACGAACCGGTATTAATGAATTTAATATTCAAGTCGAATTTAAAACCTTCCTCAGAATGGGTGGGTTCCCTGTATTGCATATTGCTGAATATCCAATAGAATCAGCATACAAAATTGTATATGATATCTATTCTTCAGCCATTTTGCGCGACACCATTCAACGAAACAAAATACGCGATGTGGAGCTCCTTGAAAGGGTGGTGAAATTTGTATTTGATAATGTGGGGAATAAGTTTTCAGCAAAAAATGTGGCAGATTATTTTAAAAGCCAGCAACGAAAGATTGATCTGAACACAGTTTATAATTACCTCAACGCACTCGAAAGCGCATCTATCATCTACCGGATTCCCCGATACGATTTGGCGGGAAAAGAAATTTTAAAGACATATGAAAAATATTTTTCAGGCGACCAGGGGATTATTTACTCTGTAATAGGCTACAAAGACACGATGATTTCAGGAGTGCTTGAAAACATTGTAATGCTTGAACTGAAAAGAAGGGGATTTAAAGTTTTTACCGGGAAATGGGGAGAGCGGGAAATTGATTTTGTGGCTGAAAAAAATGAGAACAAAATATACGTTCAGGTAGCTTATAAAATCACAGAACAATCTACCATCGACCGGGAATTTAAGCCGCTTCTGGAAATAAAAGACAATCATCCCAAATATGTGGTTACAATGGACGAATTCCGGAAAGACAATATTGAAGGTGTAAAACATGTATATATTGCCGACTTTTTACTGATGGGGAATTGGGTGTAATTGTACATTTGACTGAAGCAACCATTCCTGTTTTTTAATTACTTACCTGTTAATGATTTTTCCTCCCTGTTCGCCAGGGAAATCCCAAAAGGTTAACAGGGCTGGTAAAAGCTCTAAATGAACTTACTATATTTTCTTTTATTGAATTTGTGAGCTTAAAAACTTCAACCTGTTTTTTCTATTTTATCACATTACCCCGGATCAAAATTTTCCCTAAATAAATAACTGAACGGTTATATTTCATTGGATTCATCGTAATATCTGACAGTTGAGACGAACCTAATATTTTGGCTTTGTCCGGTATGCAAGACTTGTCCCGGTGCTCCGGGAACCGGGAGGATGGTGGTACTAAGGGAATTACCGCGGATACGATCCCCGGCATGGAACCCTCTGAACAAACCACTAACACATTCATAATCAACTTGCCATTTTGCGCAATAAGCGCAACCGGGAAAGCTGCGCCCAAAAACCAACAAAACCGGCAGAACTACCGTTCGTAAACACCAGTCTGGCAGTGCTATTGACGTGAAAACACAAAAAACCTGCAATACATTGCAAAAGCCGTTGCCATTGACCACTGGCTTTTCCTGGTATGAAACATTATTCATTCTGAATTGTTATTACAATTAATACCTTAATTATTCGAACCAGTTGTCAGATGACATGTGATTATTCTCTTCGTCAACTAATCCTGTATTTCCTCAGGCTGGGCTACTCCGGATTCGGAGGACCGGTAGCTCTTGTGGGCTATATGCACAGAGATCTTGTCGAAGAACGCAAATGGATATCAGAAGAGGAATACAGGGACGGACTGGCGCTTGCTCAGCTTGCTCCCGGACCACTTGCTGCACAACTTTGCATGTATCTGGGTTATGTTCATTATCGCTTTATCGGCGCAACTCTGGCAAGCCTGGCCTTTATAATGCCATCATTCCTCATGGTGGTTGCGATTGGGGTGGCCTATAAACTTTTTGAAGGATTGCCATGGATGCAGTCGGTATTTTACGGGGTAGGAGCTTCAGTTATAGGTATTATTGCAGTCAGTTCCTTCAAATTATCTGTTAAATCTGTAAGTAAGCTGGATTTAATTTCCATGAAGAAAAACTGGATTCTATGGTTGTTTTTCTGCTCGGCACTGGCTATAACAGTTATCACCAGATCTGAACAGGTCCTTATATTTATAGGAGCCGGACTACTGTATATGTTAATAAAAGCTCCTCCCAATTGGTTTTCTAAACCAGGCTTAGGGGTGGTATTTACCATAGGGGCCGGTTTCTGGAGCTTCGAATTACCGACACTCGCAAAAATTGCCCTCTTTTTCACAAAGGCCGGTGCATTTGTTTTTGGCAGCGGACTTGCAATCATTCCTTTTCTTCATCAAAGTGTTGTAACTGATTTTCAGTGGCTCAATGAAAAACAGTTTCTTGATGCTGTTGCAGTGGCAATGATAACTCCCGGGCCGGTGGTAATTACTGTAGGATTCATAGGATATCTTGTTGCCGGATTCCCGGGTGCCTGTGTAGCTGCATTGGCTACCTTCCTGCCGTGTTATATAATCACCATAGCAGCAGCTCCTTACTTTAAACAAATTGCAGCAAATAAGCCGGTCAGAGCATTTGTTGATGGAATAACTGCAGCAGTTGTCGGAGCTCTGGTAGGAGCTGTTGTGATAATCGGATCACGCAGTATAGTTGATTTAACTACCTTGCTGATTGCTGTATCCACAGTCTTATTATTAATCTTTGTTAAGAAAATAAAAGAGCCATATATTATTCTTGTGGCAGCGGTAGTTGGTGTGGTGATTAAAATGATAATTTAATCTTAAGCAATATGGAAAGAAGAAGCTTTTTACGTAATAGTGTACTTATTGGCGGATCAGCATTTATTCCGGATAGTCCCTTATTCAGTCAGACTGCTGCCGCTAACGGCATTGATGTACTGACAGATAATTCAGGCAATTATGCTCTTCAGCCTCTGCCATTTCCTGATGATTTTCTTGAGCCTTATATGGATGCGGAGACTGTAAGATTACATTATACCTATCATCATGGAGGGGCGGTAAAGGCTGCCAACACTGATTTAAAAAAAATCAAAGAAGCCACTGACAGTAACAATTTTGAGACTGTCGATTTCTGGACTAAAAAACTTTCATATCATTTTTCGTCACATATACTGCATACAATTTTCTGGACAAACCTTTCAAATAAACAATCAAATCCTGAAGGGGATCTCCTTAAAAGAATTGAAAAAAGCTTTGGAAGTTATGATAAACTTTTAAATTATATCGCCAGTACATCAAAGACAATTGATGGCAATGGATGGGGAATTTTAGGGTATCAGCCATATTCTGACAGTCTTACTGTTCTTCAATGCGAAAATCACGAAAAACTTACACAATGGGGTGTGATCCCGCTTCTTGTAATCGATGTATGGGAACATGCCTATTATCTGAAGTATAAAAACAAGAGAGCTGATTTTGTTGATGCGCTGATAAAAATCATCAACTGGGATAATGTTGCTTTCAGGCTTAACTCAGCTGTAAGGCTGGTAAAATAGACTTCTGTTTTGCAAACACATGTTTGATGATTTTTTTAAATTCTCATAAATTACTATTAGATAACAAGTGCTGAATCTTATTTAATGGCTATCTTACAGCCCTTTTAGATAAGGTAGATTGAGATCTTTTGTTTTTATACTTTTTGCTTTTGTATTTCCTTCGCAGCTGATATCAGGACAGGATGGTAGTATTAAGGCCTTTCGGTCCGATATTTCTCCCGGGTTAGACGGAATCCTTAATGATCCACAATGGCAAAGCGCGACCCCGTTCACTGACTTTAGGATGGTTGAACCGGATCCGGGCAATACACCATCAGAAAAAACTGAAGTCAGAGTAATTTACACCCAGAACGGTATTTATTTTGGTATCAGGTGCTTCGACAGTGAGCCGGGTAAAATTACAGCCAATACTATGGATCATGATAAATCTAAAGAGAGAAATGAAGATCAGGTAAGTATCCTGATTGATCCCTTTCAGGATAAAAGGAGCGCATATATTTTCATAGTGAATCCCAAAGGTGCAAGAAGTGAAGGTTTTGCAAGCGGAGAACATTATAGTCTCGGATGGGATGGTTTATGGGAAGCAAAGTGCAGGAAAGATGCCGAGGGATGGAGCGGAGAGATTTTTATTTCATTCAAAACAATATCATTCAATCCTAAGCTTTCTTCGTGGGGGCTTAACATTGAAAGGTATATTGCCAGAAAACAGGAAGTAATAAGGTACTCGGGCATAAGCCTGAACAGTTTCTTTTCCAATCCGAAAGAGGCAGGGATCCTGGAAGGGATTTCCGATATAAAACAGGGTTTGGGAGTTACCTTCAGACCCTATGGAAAGGTATCCCGAACTGATGATAAAAATGACGGCCTGAGCCCTGAGAAAAATCTTAAAGGCGGCTTCGATATATATAAAAACATCACTCCAAACCTTGTAGGTGCAATAACAGTAAACACTGACTTTGCTGAAACAGAAGTTGATGCGAGAAAACTCAATATCACAAGGTTCCCATTATACTATCCGGAAAAAAGAACCTTCTTTCTTGAGGGTTCAGACATTTTCGAGTTCGGCAGCACATCATCAACAACTTTCCTCCCATTTTTCAGCAGAAGAATAGGACTGCTTGAAGGACAACAGGTTCCTCTTAACTGGGGAACCAAATTATACGGGAAAGTTGGTAATACAAATTTATCAGTGCTCGATGTTCAATCAGGTAATACATCCTTTTCTCCTTCAACAAACATGTTTGCCGGTAGAGTGTCTCAGAACATTTTTGATGAATCAAAAGTCGGCGTAATTATTACAAACGGAAGCCAGTCAGGAGAAAAGAACACTCTTGCCGGTGTGGATTTCAGGTACAAAACCTCCAGATTTATGGGGAATAATAACTTTTCAGCAGACTTGTGGGGAATAAAGAACTGGAATGAGAAGAATGGCGGAAATAAAAATGGATTCGGGATAAAAATTGATTATCCCAACGATCTGATAGATGCTGCTGTAACATATAATTTCTTTGGCGATTCGCTTAATCCTGGATTGGGTTTCCTGCCAAGAAACGGGTATCATTCACTTTATACAGCTGCCAGTTATATGCCAAGACCGGAGAAAGGATGGCTTGGGGACCTTGTTCGCCAGTGGTACTTTGAACTGAGAATGACAAACTATTGGAATTTACAGGGTAACCTTGAAAGCCGTCAGATATTTACGGCTCCTGTAAATTTCAGAACAGAAAGCGGAGAACACATTGAGTTCAATATTATTCCTAACAGGGAGGTACTGCCAAATGACTTTGAAGTGGCTGACAGCGTTGTTATCCCCAAAGGTGATTACTCATTTACAAATTACCGGTTTGAAGTAAATACAGCATCTTACAGAATTGTACAGGTCGATTTCAGCTACCGGTTCGGTCAGTTTTATGGAGGACATTTCAATGATATTGAAACAGGTCTCACACTTAAAGCTGATGGTTATGCTACATTACAGCTCGGAGCCAATGTAATCAGGGGCAATCTTCCTGAAGGTAAGTTTTCAGAAAATGTCTATTTTACAAGGCTTAATGTTTATTTAACACCCGATCTGGGAATTACAAATTATGCACAGTATGATGATATAACCAACACAATTGGTTACAACGGTAAATTCTTCTGGCAGATCCGTCCGGGGAATACCCTCTTCCTTGTTTACAATAATAACATCGCAAACAAATTTGATCCTGAACAAAGATTCAGGGTATATGAAGACCAGGTCATTTTTAAGGTTCAGATGAGTGTCAGGTTCTGAATCTTTCCTTAATTCATCTTACCCTGGTATTAAAATTCTGGTTTCTGTATTTTATCTGTCAATGCTTTGAATTAATATTCTTTAACAATATATTTGTCCCCGTGAAAAGAAACTGGATCATCATTTTGTCCCTGATGGCCATGGTAATAATCATTACTCATGACATCATTCCTCATTTTCACGATGAAAGTGGCGATAAAGAGATTTTCTCAGGTCATCTATCATATCAACACGATCACGGGAAAACAAATCATAACCACAGGAACCATCTTCCCCTGCATCAGCATGCATTTTCCGACAATGATTTTCTTGTTCAGCGAAGTGCTTTGTCGCTGAACAAGATTTATAAAGACCTTAATCAGGAATACGGGTGCATCCATTACCCGATAATTGAGTTTAAAACTTTTCTGCTTATTGCAGGTTCCATACTCGAAATTAAGGAACCCTTAAATTATAAAAACTGCATGCTCCCCTGTAATCTTACAAGGGGCTCTCCAGTCATTTCCTGAATCAGGAAGATTTTCCTCACTGATAATTGTTGTGATTTCAACTCCTGAAATATTCAGGATTAATAAATTCATTTATTCAGACACATGAAAAAATTTTTATTGTTACTATTTACATTGGCATTTCTTATGTCATGCCAAAAGAATCAGAAAAATGCTGATTCAACAGTTTCTGATTATGATGCACTTGAATCTTTAGCAGTTACTTATTATACTGAAAAAGTTGAATTATTCGCTGAGTTCAGACCATTAGTTGTTGGCGATACAGTAAAAATAGGTGCACATTTTACCAGGCTGGGTGAATATTTTAAAGCGATTATTGACGGAACTATTACTGTCTCTTTAATCGTGGAAGATAATACTGTTTCGCAAACAGCAACTGTTTCAAGCTCGCCCGGTATTTTCAGATTCTTCTTTGTTCCTGTCAGAGCCGGTACAGGAAAACTTGTTTTTGATATAAAAAATGATGAGTTTACAGACAGGCTTGTTATAGATAGTATTTCGGTTTATGCCGATGTCAAAAAAGCAATGAACGCTATATCGGAAGAGCCTCAGTCTAATGCAATCCCATTTTTTAAGGAACAGGCATGGAAAATAGAATTTGCAAATATGGAGGTTATACCAATGCCTTTTAGTGAGGTGATTAAGACATCAGGAGAAATACTGTCCGCACAAGGTGATGAAATGGTGATTACAGCCAATACCTCAGGCATTGTTACGTTCATCCGGGGTAAAAGTATTACAGGCGCTGTTGTGACTAGCGGAGAAACAGTTTTTGCCATTACGGGAGGTAACCTGACTGATGGTAATGCTGAAATTGAGTTTAGAAAAGCAAAAGCAGCCTTTGAAAAAGCCAGGGCTGATTACGATAGGACAAAAGAACTGACAAATGACAATATTATTTCACAGAAGGATTTCCTCGAAATAAAGGAAAAATACGAAACCGCACAGGCTAACTATGAAAACCTTTCCCGGAATTACAAAGCTGGCGGTCAAAATATAACATCACCGCTTTCAGGCTATGTGAAAAGTGTTCTTGTTGCCGAAGGACAGTATGTTACTATTGGTCAACCTTTAGCAACCGTTTCCAGGAACAACAGTTTAATCCTCAAAGCTGAAGTTTCGCAAAAATATTTCTCTAGGCTTGGAGAAGTTACCTCGGCTAATTTCAGATCAGCTTATGACAATAAAACTTATAGCATTGAATCGATGAACGGGAGGATTTTATCTTATGGGAAAAGCAGCGATTCAAACGCATCATTCATCCCTGTAAACTTCACATTTGAGAATAAAGGAAATTTCATACCCGGTACATTTGCTGATGTCTTCCTGAAATTGAAACCTTACGGAGATGCAAAGGTGATACCGGTATCTGCACTGATTGAGGAACAGGGGTTATTTTATGCCTATGTACAAACTGCCGGCGAAAGTTTTGTAAAACGTGAACTTACATTGGGAGGTACTGATGGAATCAACATACAGGTTTTAAAAGGATTAAATTTCGGTGATCGTGTCGTTACCAAAGGGGCTTATCAGATAAAACTGGCTTCTGCTACAGGTGTGATCCCTGCCCATGGTCATGCTCATTAATCTTTAAATTTAGCTGGTATGTTACATAGAATAATAGAATTTTCATTAAATAACAGGCTGCTGGTGTTGCTTTGTGCAACATTATTAACGCTTTGCGGGGCATATATTGCTTTCGATATGGAGGTTGATGTGTTCCCTGATCTTACAGCGCCTACTGTGGTTGTGATGACTGAAGCTCACGGAATGGCGCCGGAAGAAGTAGAACGCCTTGTTACCTTTCCCATCGAAACTGCAGTAAACGGAGCTACAAATGTGCGTCGTGTACGTTCTTCCTCAACGGCAGGTTTTTCCATAGTATGGGTGGAGTTCGACTGGGGTACTGATATTTTCAAAGCCCGTCAGATTGTCAGCGAAAAACTTATACCTGTCGGCACTGCGATGCCCATCGGAGTTGGGTCGCCAACTCTTGCACCTCAATCGTCGATTATGGGAGAGATCCTGTTGATAGGACTCACCTCCGATTCAACAAGTCAGATGGAACTGCGCACTATTGCCGAATGGACAATTCGCCCGGCACTGCTGGCTACCGGAGGTGTATCGCAGGTTACAATTATAGGAGGTGATTACAAACAATATCAGATCCTTGCCGACCCGGTCAAAATGAAATATTTCCAGGTTTCACTCCCTGAACTAATGGAAACATGTGAAAATATGAATCAGAATGCAACCGGCGGGATAATGAATGAATACGGTAATGAATATATAATCAGGGGGATGGTAAGAACGAATAACCTCTCTGAACTGGGTAAAACTGTGGTTAAGTTAAAAGGCAGTTATCCTGTTAAAATAGAAGATATTGCAGAAATTAGGATTGGTCCGGCTCCCAAGATCGGTTACAGCTCACTTAACGGGATATCTGCAGTGGTTCTAACAGTATTAAAACAGCCCAACACTAATACTCTCGATCTGACCAAAACCATTGACAATAATATTGCTAACCTTAAAAAGAGTTTTCCTGGCCATATTAATATAAATACTAATATATTCCGTCAGGCTGATTTTATTGAATCATCCATTAATAACGTGCAGAAAGCTCTTCTGGAAGGATCAGTATTTGTGATAATTGTTCTTCTGGTGTTCCTGATGAATTTCCGCACAACAATAATTTCATTGCTTGCCATCCCGGTTTCATTGCTTATAAGCATTATCACCCTCAGATTGTTTGGCTATAACATTAACACCATGAGCCTGGGAGGAATGTCAATTGCAATAGGAGTGCTTGTGGATGATGCCATTATTGTTGTGGATAATGCCTTCAGAAGGCTAAAACTAAATGCCAGAAATGTAGGTCCGGAAAAACCTGACAACACAGAAGTCATTTACAAAGCCACCCGCGAAATAATGGCTTCAATTCTCAATGCTACGCTTATTATCATTGTTGCATTCATTCCCCTGTTCTTTCTTTCAGGAATGGAAGGCAGGATGTTGCAGCCGCTTGGGATTGCATTTATAGTCTCCCTTTTTGCTTCATTGATTGTGGCAGTATCAATAACACCCGTTTTGTCTTCCTGGCTGCTTACCAGTCCTCAGATGCTTGCCCGTAACGAAAAAGGAAGCCCCGTTGTAAACTGGCTGGGAGAAAAGTATGAACGCCTGCTGGGTGGTGCAATGAAAGCAAAAAGACTGATACTGTGGGGTACAGGATTAACCGTTGTTTTGGCAGCAATCTTGTTCTTCTCCATGGGAAGGAGCTTCTTACCTGATTTTAACGAAGGTTCATTGAACATTGGTACTGTAAGTTTGCCAGGTATCTCACTTGATGAGGCAAACAAGATCGGTTCAATAGTTGATAAAACTTTGTTATCCATTCCCGAAATAAAATCTGTAACCCGACGTCAGGGTCGTGCTGAACTGGATGAACATGCATTAGGTGTGAACGGTGCTGAAATAGAGGTCGTATTCAGTCTCGACAGCCGGTCGAAAGAAGATTTCATGGCCGATTTAAGAAAAAAAATGGCAGGCATCTCCGGAGTAAACATCACAATCGGAGGACCTTTGAGCCATAGGATTGACCACATGCTTTCAGGTACAAGAGCTAATATTGCGATCAAATTATTTGGTACGGATCTGGGTCAGTTGTTTACAATTGCAAATCTGATAAAAACCAATATTGAAGGTGTGGAGGGACTGGTAGATTTAAGCGTGGAGCAACAAATCGCCATCCCCCAGGTACAGATAAAACCTAAAAGGGATATGCTCGCCAGATATGGTATACCCCTTAACGATTTTACTGAATTCATTGATGTTGCTTTTGCCGGGGAAAAGGTTTCAGAGGTCTTTGAAGGCAACCGCAGTTTCGACCTGATTGTGAGGTATGATAGTACTAACCGAGGGTCAATTGAGAACATGCGTAATGCACTGATAGATGCGGGAGATGGTACGAGGATTCCATTGTATTATGTAGCGGATGTGGTTTCTGCAAGCGGTCCGAATACCATAAACCGTGAAAATGTGCAACGCAAAATTGTAGTTTCCGCGAACGTGGCCGGAAGGGATCTGGCTAGTGTAGTGCAGGATATAAAGGATAAGGTAAACCAGAACATCAGTTTGCCTGAAGGGTACAGAGTGGAATATGGAGGTCAGTTCGAAAGTGCTGAAAAAGCATCAAGGCTTTTACTTATCACCTCACTGATTGCTGTACTTATTATCTTCCTGATATTGTTTCAGGAATTCAGGAACACCCGCCTTGCCGCTATTATTTTGTTAAACCTCCCTTTGGCTCTGATTGGCGGAGTATTTAGTCTATGGCTAACCATCGGTATTGTGAGTATTCCGGCAATTATTGGATTTATCACCCTTTTTGGAATAGCTACCCGTAATGGTATTTTGCTGGTCTCTAATTACCAGACTCTGGAAAAACAGGGATATAATCTGATGGATACTATAATAACCGGTTCCAGAGAGCGATTGAGTCCTATCCTGATGACAGCCCTGACAGCTGCACTGGCTCTGATACCACTGGCCCTATCCGGTCAGAAGGCAGGTAACGAAATACAGAGCCCTATGGCTAAAGTGATCCTTGGCGGTCTGCTTACTTCTACTCTGCTGAATATCTTTATAGTGCCAATAGTGTACTACCTGGTGAACCGAAATAAACATCAACAAAAAACTGAAATGGTATGATCCGCATTATATACATAATTCTGTTTGGACTCCTTATTCAACCTGCTTTTTCTCAGATGCCTTTTCAGGCAGTGCTGGATAGTGTGGAGATTAACAATAAGATATTGTCTGCCGGTCGTCAAATGACCGAATCCCAGAAGCTGAATGCAAAGACAGGAATTTACCTTGCCAATCCAACGGTCTCTTATGACAGGCTGAACAATTCAGCCGGCAGTTATTCCGAAATGATAGTATCACAGTCTTTCGATTTTCCCTCGGCTTACTTTCAGAAGAGCAAAATTGCAAACTTAACGGTATCTCAGGCCGATGAGCAATATCGCCAGGCAAAACTTGAAATTGGTTCAGAGCTTGCCAGGGTATTTGCTGAAATAGTATATTCAAACCGTAAGATATCAATTCTTACCAGGCGTCAGATGATTGCTCAGCAATTACAGACAGGGATAGAAAAAAGATTGCAAACCGGCGATGCCAACATTTTTGAGACAAACCGTGTAAGAAGCGAGCTGGCTAAAACACATAGTGAACTCCGCATTACAGAAAACCGGAGAAATGCATTGAACCTGAAATTATCAGAGCTCAATGGTGGCAGACCAATGGAGATTGCCGATACAACTTTCACTGATCTGCCGGGTTTTACAATTACTGATACCTCTGCAAATACTATTTTAACCCGCAATCCCCAGGTCAGACAATGGGAAACCGAAATTCAGATAACGGAGATGAACATTAATCTGCAACGGTCGTTGAGCTACCCTAAATTTGAAATAGGTTATCGTCAGGACATGAATACCGGGCAAAACTATAATGGTATTCACGCAGGTATCTCAATTCCTCTGTTTGAGAACAAAAACATGGTCAGGACCGCTAAAGCGAGGCAAATGTATGCAATGGAAGCTTCAGATGCATACAGGCTCGAGCTTCAGAGCAAAGTATCACAACTAATTGAAGAATACAGGACAGTGCAACAATCAGCAATAAGTATTAATGAAGTTTTCAAAACTCTTAATACACCTGACCTCCTGGTAAAAGCATATAAAACTGGCCAGATAAGCTATACGGAATTTTTTACCGAATACGAGAATTATCAGCAAATGGTATTGTATGTTGAGGATCTGAATCTGAAAGCTTCTGCTTTACAGCTGCAATTATATGTGCTGTCAGGGCTATAGGAATTTCTGATATTTATTAATTCAGTCAGCTGTCATCTGAAAAGATGGCAGCTTTTTTTTGTACCATATCCGGGGGATCTGATGACTATCCAAAAAAAACTTAAAAAAAATTGCAATTAAAACAAATTAATATATATTTGCATATCCCCTCCCGGGGGATAGGATAAAACAAATTATTATGGAAGAACATAAGCACATTAAAGAAGTCATTAACAGGCTTTCTAAAATTGAAGGACATGTAAGAGGCATCAAAAAAATGCTTGAGGAAGGAAAACCATGTGACCAGATTCTCCTGCAATTCTCAGCAGTTCAGTCTGCAATGATGAATGCTTCGAAAATCCTGCTTGAAGATCATTTTGATCATTGCGTCATGGGGAAAGTTACTGACAAGGCTCTTGAGGCCGAATTAATTGAATTTAAGAAAGCTTTGGACAGTTATATACACTAACAATGCATGGATAAAAAGAATTTAAAAGAAATCCGTTCGCACGGACATTCACATGGTTCTATCGACCCGTCAATTGCCACAACCAGGAAGGGTATATGGGCTGTAAAATGGTCCTTCATTATCCTGATGATAACTTTCCTCATCCAGGTTGTTATTGTGATTTTCACCGGAAGTGTGGCCTTGCTTGCAGATACAATCCATAATCTGGGCGATGCCGTTACAGCAATTCCTCTTGGTATTGCATTCTTGTTTGCCCTTCGAAAACCATCAAAAAGATTTACCTATGGTTTTGGAAGGGTCGAGGATCTTGCCGGTGTCATAATTGTTATGATAATTCTGTTCAGTGCGATTGTTGCCGGATACCAGGCTGTTGAAAGGATACTAAACCCTGTTCCGATCCGCAATATCTGGGCTGTTATTATTGCATCAATAATCGGATTTATTGGAAACGAAGGCGTTGCAATGTTCAGAATTAAGGTTGGGAAGGAAATAGGAAGCGCTGCCCTTGTAGCAGATGGTTATCACGCAAGAATTGATGGATTCACGAGCCTGGCAGTCCTGTTTGGAGCCATCGGTGTGATTATCGGATTCCCCATTGCAGATCCGATAATAGGACTTCTGATAACACTGACAATCCTGAAAATTGTCTGGGATTCTGTAAGAAAGGTTTTTACAAGACTCCTTGACGGGGTGGAGCCTGAATATTTAGATGAAATCCGACATTCACTTACTCATGTTCAGGAAATAAATGAAATACTTAACATCAGGGCAAGGTGGTCGGGTCACCAGCTTCTGGCTGAGATTCATATAAGAGTCAGTCCGGATATCAGTGTTACAGATGCTCACAGGATTGCTGAAGATGCGGAGCATGAAATAATGGATCACATAAAATATGTTTCCAATGTAGTTGTCCGGATAGTACCCGGCCATTCTGATTAAAAAAGATATTATGAAACACACAAAACCAAATTATGGACAGGAAATGATACCACTACTGGTAATTACTTCCATACTGTTCTTTCTGACCTCGATGTTCCTGATTTATTATATTTTTTCAGGATACAAAAACACGGTTCTGTCAATAGTTCTTGCCTGCCTGGCATTTATCTCTGGTACATTTGCAGTTACAGGTTTTTGGAGCAGCAGGATAGGAAAGCTTAAAATGAGGGATAAGATCATCAATGAACTTAAGCTTACAGGATCTGAAAATGTGCTTGATGTCGGGTGTGGAAGAGGATTGCTGACAATGGGGATTGCAAAGAGGCTTACTGGTGGAAAGGTCGTCGGACTCGACCACTGGAAAAGCACATTTGAATATAGCTACACCCGAAAGATGGCCGAAGCAAACATTGAAGCAGAAGGAGTTGGAGATAAAACTGAAATAACTGACGGAGATGCTGTTAATCTGCCTTTCGCGGATAACAGTTTTGACATTGTAACATCATCGCTGGCACTGCATCATATAACTGATTCCGCGAAGGCAATCAGCGAGATGTGTCGGGTAGTAAAACCCGGAGGTATAGTTGCCATCGCAGATCTGCCAGTACCGCTCTTCCGTAATCAGATTGTAGAATCAGGACTTAAGATTCTGACTGTGAAACCATTAACACGACTTTTCTTTATAAGAATGAGGTTAATAGTTGCAGTTAAGTAAAAGATGAGGCTGTATCATTGGCCTCTTTCTCTGTATCCACCTCTAAATGCCACTAAATCGGCACTTATTGAAAGTCAGTGGATTTGAAAGCCCCCCTGGGGGGTTTGAGGGTAAAATCGGACTTATGAAACAAACTCTTCAACTTATCATAAAAGCAATAACATTATGTCAGCAGAAAAAGTAAAACAGGGACAGGAGGATTATGATCTCCGGATAAAGAATCAGATGGGGAAAATGATTGATTCGTATGACAATTATATGAAAAGAGTGACTTTCGGCAGGGAAAATAAACTGCGTGAACTTACTGTCGGGACTGCACAGGTAAAAAATGGAGATGCCGTCCTTGAAATCGGATGCGCTACCGGATCTCTCACTCTTGCCATTAAAAGAAAAGCCGGGGCTACTGGCAAGGTATTTGGAATTGACATTATTCCCGGGATGATTGAACGCAGTAAACAGAAAGCTGCGGAACAGGGAGTTGATGCGGGTTTTCAGGAAGGGAGCATTGACAATATTCCTTTTCCTGATAGCCAGTTTGATGTAGTAATCTGCAGTTTTATGATTTTCCATATGTCAGAAGGGGTAAGACAAAAAGGGATTAAAGAAATTTACAGAGTTCTCCGTCCGGGAGGAAGATTATTTGTGCTTGACCTCACTCTGCCTCAGGGAGGATTCTCAAGATCAATTATGAAGGTATTCCTGGGCTTTATGTTTAAACACGATCTCAAAGAGTTATTCCCCTTAATGGAATCAGCAGGATTTTCCGGATTGAATTTATCAAGGTTTCCGTTTCGGTTAATTGGATTATCATTATTATCTTTCGTTACCGGAAACAAATAAAACCGGGACAATCACAATTTACAATTGAAGAGGTTTACCGGCAGCAGTATTTTAATACCAGCAGGACATAAATTGAGTATTATTGTTTTGCTGCTTCTCCTTCCGTTAAATCATCTGTCAGGTCAGAAGGTAATAACAGTAATCCCTGTATCTTCCATTCCTCCGATTGACGGAAAGTCAGACGATATTTCTCCTCAGCTATCCCCTTATAATTTTTTCGGGCTTGAGCCGGTAAGGGGCGTTGCTTCCCCTTCTGAAACAAGAATTGCAGTCATGCAATCAAGGGATACTCTGTATTTTGCAATTGCCTGTATCCAGAATTCTCCGGTGACTGCTAAAATCCAGTCCCGTGATAAATTTGCTCAGAATGATGACGGATTTTTTATTATTCTGGGCACTTTTAACGACAACCGTAATGGATATTGCTTCGGTGTAAATCCGCTGGGTACTCAGGCTGATTTCAGAATTATAGATGATGGCCGCACCCTTGATTATAACTGGGATACGGAATGGCTTTCAAAATCAGTGATCAATGACAGGGGCTGGTTTACTGAAATAGCAATCCCTTTCAAAAGTATTAAATTCAAAAAAGGACTGGATGAGTGGCAGTTAAATTTCAGGAGAATTGTCAGGGTGGATTCTGAAATATCATACTGGGCAAATGTAGTGTCCGAGGAATTCAAAATTTCATCATCAGGAATAATGCAGAAAATAGCTCCCCCCGAAACCAGGAATAAACTTATGGTGATCCCATATGGTATGGGTAAGGATACGTACTCCCCAGCCGAAAATCAAAAACATGTTTTTACCGGACAATTTGGCGGAGATATTAACTGGCAGCCTGTTTCAAATCTTACAGCAAACATAACCGTGAATCCGGATTTTGCAACAGTTGAAGCTGATGAGGATGTAATTGACCTTTCAAAATATGAGATCCAATATCCTGAGAAACGCATCTTTTTCCAGGAGGGTAACGAAATGTACAGTACAAGACTAAAGACATTTTATTCGCGGCGTATAGGGGATATTGCTGCTGGTGTTAAGTTGACAGGGAAGGCAGGAAAGACTAATATTAATCTTATAAATGTCTTTGATAAACATGCGACCGATACTTCCGGAAATAAACCCATGTACACCGCAATAAGGATAAAGCGGGATATACTTAAATCATCAAGCCTTGGACTTACTGCAACCAACAAACTGGTTGATGAAAATATGAAATCTACTTTAAGTACAGATTATGTGCTTAACCTGGGCCCTCTCTGGAAGCTGACAGGACAATATGTTGCCGCTATTGATGACTGGAGTGTTTTGAGAAATGCAGGTTATGTCAGATTCGCCGCAGAGAATAATTTCTTTCACTGGCATATCAGATATTCCTATACCCAGGGAGATGGCCTGAAAGATATATTCAATGAGACAGGCTATTTAACTGACGACGACAGAAATGAATTTGATTCGGATCTATCCTATAAATGGTGGTTTAAGAACACTGCAATAAAATACATTTCGCTGGGTACCGCCAATAACTGGTATTGGAATGATACCTTTACCAGGTTCATGAGCTGGAATGTGAATGAAACAGCTGATATTTTCCTGAAAAACAAGCTGAACTTTGGTTTCAGATATAATAATGAATACAGGTTCCTCAAAACTGATAGTACTGATTATTATAATCACTATTATTCAGGAACAATCGGGTATAATACTGAAGCATATAACAGTGCACGGGTAATGTTCAGGAAGGGTCGTAGTTTTGGATCAGAATACTATTCAATTGAAGCAGGATTACAGTTCAAGGCATTTAACAGGCTTGCTCTTGAGCTAAAGCCAAAATATATAAATTTCAATCCTGAAACTAGTTCATATAAAACCACATTCATAAACAGCCTTTCTGCGACATACAATTTCACGAATGATCTCTGGGTGAAACTGATTTGTCAGAACAATACCTCAATTGAGAAGATATATGTTTATGGCCTTTTAGGATGGAGATTTAAGCCCCCCTTCGGTTACATGTATTTTATAGTCAATCATACTGAATATCTCGATCCTGTGGGTAAGTTTCAGAATAAATATATCGGCTACCTGAAAGTTACCTGGCCAATAACTCTCCGATGAAGTATGAAAATCAGGATTATTCACAGCGGGAAATATTCATATATGATGTATTGATAGTTTTCAGGCATGGAATCAATATAATACTAGCATGAGCGAATCAAGTGGGGCTGAACCGGCATGATGTGGTAATGGAGTCTGGTTTGTCAATAGGATCCGGAATAAACTGCTCACTAAACACCGGATCTGAATACCAGATCTCCTAAACATAAATGCTAAGCCAAACCTGTCCGACTAAATGTGGTCAAACCCTTTGGTTTTAGCAGTTTAATATTCTGCACCATGAATCCAGACAAACAGTCAAATGATCAAAATACAGTTTCAGAGGCTTACTGAGCCGGGACTTGTTTTTTATAAAATATTCATTCAGCTGAAACATCATGCTCATATAATCCGACTTCTCAATATATCCGGTTGAGCTTCTGAGAAAATCAATAAATTCTTCATTCAATAAATGACAAAGATGCTCCTGCCATATGTTTCTTTGAAAGTCACCATCCTTAATATGATTAATCATTGGTGCACCGACTGTCATATTGTCTCCTCTGAGGTCCATCAGAGTCTTAAGAATAAATCCACCCCAGATATCACCATACCTGTCAACCGGCCAGCCCGGAATGACTTCAACATGCATCGGCAGCTGATAGATTGCCGGGATAATTTCCTTCCTGAAATGCATATTCATTGAGCAGACAGAAATTAACGTGCCCTCAGGGACCAGAATACTTTCAGATTTTAACCTTGCCTGAGGATGACTCCATTCCCCTCCGTATATTTTATCAATTGCATTGATATCGAATACCCCCTTCCACAACCCTAAATTAAATTTGGTGGTAGCCTTTACAGCTTTCCCGAATATCCAGGGTTTGTAATTTAACCTTGCGGCATAGGGAAATCCGCGCGGAAACAGATTTTCAGGAATCTCCTGATATAAATCCAGAATGTTGAAGTGAAGCCCATTAAATGAAGTTACAGCTCTCTCACGGGCAGAGAAGTTTGCATCAACTGATTCCGGAAAACTGCTGTCAGTTATTTCACAATCATCATCTAAAGCGATAATAATTTCATCATCAGCACATTCCTTCCAGGCCATATAAAACCCAAAATTTCTGCAAGCTCCATTTCTCCTGGGGATAGAAACTTCCGATTTACCAAGAATTTTCTTTATGTCACGCCTGTTGAAAAATCTGAATCCGGGATGTTTAAATTTGATTGATCCTTCACTGTCATCAATGATAATAAAATCTGCCCCGTACTCAATTAAAGGTTCAAGGTATTTTAAGTTTATAGCTCTCGATGATGGTATTACAACTTTCATCAAACCATTATATATTCTTTAAACAGATACGAAAATTAATAATTTTTGATCTTACTTTATTTATTATTCGTTCAGCGATACTACTAATGCTCCATAAACTTTTGAAGAACCCTTCAAAGGCTTCTCTTGCCAATTTATTTTCCCTAATATCAATCTTTTCAAGCACGAATGGAACCTCATTTACCGGACTATTCCATCTTTTTGAAAGATTGGGATTTGTACCTGTATTATCAAATCCTATATTCTGAATAAGAGTAGGATAAGGATATAAAGTAACCATATCAGCCAAAAAAGCTGAAGCATACCATTTTACAGCCCATGAAAGATTTTTCCCTTTTGTCTGGTCTTTTAACAGCTTAGTATAAAAGTATGAATTATTAAAATTAAACTCTTTTTCCAAATTGGCTTTCTTCAAGGCATTACAAAGTATTACAGCATCCTTTTCGTAAAAGTTCCAGGCACGCTCCCATGTTCCCCAACCCCAGCAATCAGCACCTTTTATAAAGAAAGTTTCAGGCAGTTCACTCCGAACCGGATAACAGTATCCGTGAATAGATGCAACTTTCTCTTCTGACTGATAGAGCTCCAAAGCTTCATTCATATATCTTAAAAAGAAAGGTGAAGTAATTAAATCATCTTCCAGAATTATTGCTCTTTTATAGATTTTGATGATTTCCGGGATGCTTGTTTCTATTGATCCTGTAAGTCCCAGATTTCGATCTCTTTCTATTATTATTTTCTCTTTAAATCCGTTAACTGTTGAAAGATACTTTCTGACTTCTCTAACTCCATTCACTTTTGTCTCATTTTTCGGAGCATCGGAATAAACAATTAAAATACTTTCTTTAGCAAATTGATTTTCTTTTAAATAATTAATGGTCTGCCGGGTATGGTATTGCCGATCATAGGTGAACAAAACGATGGGAGATAAACAGTTCTTATTAATCATTGTTTTCCTATGAAATGTCAATGGCTGTTCTTTATTTGAACAATTCTGCTTGAAGACAGATCAATTCCAAACTTAATAAGTTAGTCACCATGACTTTCAACTTTAAATCCGGTAAGTGAAATATTATCAAATGATACTGTCGTGGTTTTCCGGAAAGGTCGAAATAAAATACTTATGTTTACTATAGGAATAATTTTATACTTATATATTTTAACCATAAGAGGATAAAAGAGTTATTCCTGACCCTAATATAAGGGTTTTTAGCAAGAGTTGAAAATATTCATTTTAAAAATTTGATGCCATTTAGGATATTAGTTGATCACTAAAAATCAAGTGCACTCATATAATCCATTCAATTGTCAGCCAGGCTATCAAGGTGTCCCCTACCTGTTTTAGAAAACCGAGAGATTATAACCAGTTGAATTACCAAATTGATTATTCAAATATACTGAAGTCATCTGCTATGATGTAAAATACAGGAAACTTGACCACATTCAGCCTGTCATTATAAAAAATCAATATTGGTTAATTTATCAATGAATATACTCCGGATAAGGATGGTAAATATAATCCGTCTTCAAATGGTAATAGTTACAGACTTTCTCTGTATTTGCATATATTTGATATTGTGATTATCATTCTCGGATAGCTGATTGATATAATACTTTTCTCATATGAAAAAGATATTAAAAATCCTGGCTCTTCTTGTTGTCACTGTATTGGCTGTTTTCATCAGTATTATAGCCTTCTCAATATTCTCAATATCAAGATCTGCAGGGAAAGACGCCAAAATAAGCATGTCTCTTGCAGGTCCGGAAGCACCAACATTAACGATTGATGGCTTCACTTTCCGCGATCTTAACAAAAACGGAAAGCTTGATATATATGAGGATTCCAGGCTTAAACCTGAAGCAAGAGCCGGGGATCTGATTTCACAGATGACTCTTGAGGAGAAAGCAGGGATGATGTTTGTTTCAATGATAAACATGAATAAGGATGGATCGATCTCAGATAAACCTTCAATAAAAGACCCTTTCTCTTTTGCGGTTCCTGGCACATCAACAATGATATACCAAAAGCACTTAAATCATTTCAATATTCTCGCCGGAAGCGGAAAACGGGAAATCGCTCTGTGGCATAACAACATCCAGAAAATGGCAGAAAAGACCCGTCTGGGAATTCCGGTTGTAATAGCCACTGATCCCCGTAATCATTTCAGCTCTAATCCTCTTGCAAGCATGTTGTCAGGCGATTTCTCGCAATGGCCTGAACCTCTCGGCCTGGCAGCAATCGGAGATTCTGCACTGGTTTACAGATTTGCAGATATTGCACGTCGGGAATATCTGGCCACTGGTATTCGTGTGGCCCTTCATCCAATGGCTGACCTTGCTACAGAACCCCGCTGGGGAAGAATAAACGGAACCTTTGGTGAAGATGCGGCCTTGTCAGCAAAACTTACTTATGCTTACATTAAAGGATTCCAGGGAGACAGCCTCTCAGGCAATAGTGTTGCCTGCATGACAAAGCATTTTTCGGGTGGTGGCCCCCAGAAGGAAGGTATAGATCCTCACTTCCCTGTTGCCAAGGGTCAGATATATCCAGGTAATAATTTTAACTACCACCTGATCCCTTTTGAAGCAGCATTTAAAGCAGGAACTGCTGAAATTATGCCTTACTATGGAGTACCAACAGGAATTACTTCAGAAGATGTTGGTTACTCTTTTAACAGGGAAATGATTACCGGATTATTAAGGAATCAATATCATTTCGCCGGAGTTGTCTGCACCGACTGGGGATTACTGACCGATACCAAAATGCTTGGTATGACAATCCTTCCCGCAAGAGCCCGTGGAATGGAAAAAGCAACACCTGAAGAACGAATGTTGAAATGTATCGAAGCAGGAATTGACCAGTTTGGAGGGGAATTGGTTCCTGAAATGCTTGTCAGTCTTGTAATGGATGGAAAAATAAGCGAAGCCCGTCTTGATACATCATTGAGAAGGATTCTGAAAGTACAGTTCTCTCTTGGTTTGTTTGATAATCCATATCTGGATATTCGAAATGCTGAAAAAACTGTGGGGTGTGACGAGTTTATAAAGGAAGGAGAACTTGCACAGAGAAAATCGATTGTTCTTCTTAAGAACATTTCTCAAAATGGTGCTGGTTTTTTACCATTAAAGAAGGGTGTAAAAGTGTTCATTAAAAATATCAGGCCTGATATAGTCACTAAGTTTGGAACTGTTGTTAACAAGCCCGGGGATGCAGAAGTCGCAATCATCAGGTTGAAGACACCTTCACAACCACTAAAGGGATCCGGTCCGCTTGGCAGGCTGTTCAATTCCGGTGATCTGGATTTCAAAGAACCAGATCTTAATGAGATCCTTGATCTAATGAAGAAAGTCCCCACAGTTGTTGACATATATCTCGACAGACCTGCTGTTATACCGGAAATAACTGAGGCGGCATCAGGATTGCTCGCAAATTTTGGAGCGAATGATGAGGCTCTGCTTGATGTGATTTTTGGAAATAAAAATCCATCCGCCAGGCTTCCGGTTGAACTGGCCTCATCAATGGAGGCTGTCAGAAATCAGAAAGAAGACCTTCCATATGATTCAGAAAACCCTTTATTCCCATTTGGATTCGGGCTTAGTTATAAATAACCTGCATGGGTATTATACCAGGTAAGTCATAAGGATTATCCCTGTTTGTTCTCAGGCTCCTTCTTCTTTTCCTCTTTTTTCTCCTCCCCCTTGATCTTGCTCTCCTTTGTAAGCCCTTCCTTTACCTGGATGTTAATCCCGTCAGATATACCTGTTTTAATATACGTCTTCTCAAATAACTGTGGTGTGGAGGTTTCTGTTTCGACATAAGCAGAATCATTACTAAACTTCAAAAGTGACTCTGTAATGCTCAGAACACTGTCGGCACGTTCCAGGACAATATCAGCATTGGCACTATAATTTGCTCTTATAAACATACTTTCCTTCAGTGTGACGGCAGCTCTTATCTCAAACTGTATTGCACCGTTTTCTTCCTTCCCCTTGGGTGCTATATATTCAAGTTCCGCATCAAATTTTGCGCTGTCAATAGCACCAATAGACAAAACCAGCGGCATACCCTCTTTTAATTTCCCGACCTCAGTTTCATCAACCTTTCCCTTGAAAATCATTTCACCCATATCTGCCACACTGGCAACTGTGGTACCTTCATTGAAGTTATTTGATTCAATAACTGAATTACCTACCTCAACAGGTACGTCCAGTATCATCCCCTTGATTGTGGATCTGATAAGTGTATTGGTAACATTACCAGACTTCTTCGAAACCCCCTCCCGTATCAGCTGAAGGTTATTCTCTGCTGATTCCATTTCTTCGATGGCATTATTATAGCTAAGCCTGAACTGAAGGAATTCAGCTTCAGAGATAACCCCCTGTTCATAAATCTTTTTCTGGCGCTCATATACTATTTTGGCATCTTCAAGATTCAGCTTTGCTCTTTTAAGACGCGACTCTGCATTATTCAGATTAACCATATCGGGAATGATACGGACCTTTGCAATAAGGTCTCCCTTCTCCACTTTATTACCGGCTTCAATATAAAGCTCCTCTATAATGCCCGATACCTGCGGTTTTATGGCAATTTCCTTCCGCGGTACAACTGATCCGGTTGCAACAGTTTTTTTGATAATATTCATTACTGTCGGACTTTTCAGTTCATATACGACTGGTTTTTTCCGTGATTTATTGTATAAATAACCGAATGTGGCTAAAATAGCTGCCAGAAATAGTACCAGCAGGCTGATCCGAAAAAATTTTTTCATTTTTATTCAGTTTACTATAATAAAGTTAGTATCATTCATATCTCAGAGCGTCAACAGGTTTCATGCTCACAGCTTTTCGGGCAGGAATCAGACCTGCCACAACACCTGATATTATCAGCACAATCAATGCTGTTACTGCCACCTGGATATCCACCTCCGGGTGGCTGAACATTTCACTTTTTTCAGCTGAGGATTCCAGCATATTATTCAGCATCTCCAGGAGGAATACCCCAAGCACGAGGCCAAAACTTCCTGCTATTGCAGTCAGAGTTACCGATTCTGTTATTATCTGTGAAATGATTTTCCATGGAGTTGCACCAATAGCACGCTGAATTCCTATTTCCTTAGTTCGTTCTTTAATTATAATCAGCATGATATTGCTTACTCCGATAACACCTGCAAGAAGAGTGCCTGTACCCACGATCCAGATCAGGACGCGGATTCCGAGGAAAAGTCCGTTCATCTTTTTAAACTCTTTCTCAAGGTTAAAATGTCCGAATGCCTGTTCATCCTCCGGAGCAACATGGTTCCTTTCAGCAAGAAGCTTCAAACATTTCTCTTCAACCACCGATGCCGATTTATCAGGTTTTGCTGTAACAAGGAAATAATGGACATCATCTCCAAGGTTATAGCTTACCTGCATTGTCGTAAAGGGTATGAATACAGTCTTATCTTTATCCCCGCCGATATTTATATTCTTGTTCTTTGGCTCAAAAACTCCAACAACCTGGTAGTAAACCCCGTTGATCCTTATATATTCACCAATAACAGCCTCTCCGTTTTTAAAGAGCTCATCCCTCACACGGTTTCCAATAACCGCAACTTTTCTTTTATATAAAATATCTATTTCATTTAAGAATCGTCCTTCCAGCATCAGCACAGGATCTATTTTATTGATTGCCGGATAATCTCCTGTAATATTATAAGCCCCGGTTTTGAGTCCGTAAACAACATTGTTGCCTCCGTTTCCTCCCCAGGGTTGTAATCTGGGAGCAAGCTGATCAATCTCCGGAATGTTCTCCAGAAGTGCTTCCATATCAGATGTACGAAACAACCAGTTTCTTCCCCTGGGAAATCCTTTGTATGGAATAGTCGTCTGGCGGGTGAATATTATGGCGCTGTTGGTAGCAAAATCACCCATCCCTTCAAATACAGCATTGCGAAGGCCGTTACCTGAACCAAGCATTATAATAAGCATGAAGATTCCCCAGAAGACACCAAATGCCGTGAAAAATGTCCGCAGCTTGTTGCTCTTTAAAGAGCTGTATATTTCCTGCCACTTATCTCTGTCGAACATACCTGACTTTATTTATTATTCATCACGTAATGCAATAACCGGTCTGATCCTGGCAGCCTTTACAGCAGGGAACAGACCTGCCAGTACTCCTGCAAAGACAAGAACAAGGGTTGCAGAGACTGCTATGGTGAAATCAACTTCAGGATTCCTGAAGAATTCACTCGCCGGCATAAACTTACTGACAAGCTCAAGCAAACCTATACCCCCTACCAGACCTATATAACCGGCAAATGCTGTTATAATAACGGATTCGAATATTATGAGAAAAATTATTGACCAGGGTGTTGCACCGATAGCCTTACGGATACCTATTTCCTTGGTTCTCTCATTAACCACAATGATCATAATATTGCTTACTCCCACTACTCCTGCAATTATTGTAAAAAGACCAATTACTATAACAAATATTTTTATTCCCATAAACAAGTTCTGGAACTGCTTAAATTCACGGATGGTATTTCCAATATAAAGTGCAGATTTATCTTCACTGTTAAAACGGTGTCTTTTTGCCAGTTTTGTTCGGAGTGATTGTTCCAGGATTTCACTCTCCTCAACTGAAATATTCGTGGTAATAGTCAGATTATTAATCCTGTTTCCTCCGTTAAATATCATCTGTGCAGTTGAAATAGGGAGATATAACCTTTGCTGATCCCTGTCGTTCCGGTCAGTAAATACCCCGACAACCAGGAAAGGCACACCATTCACTTTGATATATTCTCCAAGTGGATTCTCCCCGTTTTTAAACAAAGCATCCCTGACCGGTTGACCGATTATTACGACCTTTCTGTGCCTTTGAAGATCAACCTCATTAATCAACCTGCCCTGTGTAACAGTGATATTTTCAATCTGTTGCATAGCAGGATGTACACAAATCAGGTCAAATGAACCAAATTGCTTTTTATATGAGATAATACGGTTCTGCCAGAAATAATACCTGGCAGCTATTTCTTCAATGTCCGGAAAATTTTCCTTAACAAAAGAATAGTCTTCATTTGTGAAATTTATCTGCCTTCCGGGTTTCATACCCTGATAAGCCATTGTTGTTGATCCCGGATATAACCAGATTGTATTGGTTGCATCTGCCTTGAACTGGTATTCAACACCATTCTGCAGACCATTTCCTGAACCGAGTAAAATGATAAGCATAAAGATCCCCCAGGCAACGCTGAATCCTGTAAGGAATGTCCGAAGCTTGTTCTTCCTAATGGTTGCAAAGATTTCCTGCCATTTATCAATATCAAACATACCTGTTCTGTTAAATGGCTAATTACTGTTAATCTCCTTAACTATGATATTTTCCCCGATCACTCCGTCCCTTATCCTGATAATTCTGTCGGTAAGCATTGATATGTCATGTTCGTGAGTAACGATTATAATCGTTATACCAGTCTGGTTCACTTCGCGAAGTATCTCCATAACTTCCAGAGAAGTCTGGGAATCAAGTGCTCCTGTTGGTTCATCAGCCAGGATTACTTTTGGCTGGGCTATCAGTGCACGTGCAATGGCAACCCTCTGCTTCTGACCGCCCGACAGTTCGCTTGGAAGATGATTTGCCCACTCCCGTAAACCAACCTTATCAAGATATTCCATTGCAATGATATTCCTTTTCCTGCGGTTTATTCCCTGATAATATAAAGGCAGAGCAACATTTTCAAGGGCATTTTTAAATGCAATAAGGTTGAAACTCTGGAAAACAAAACCAAGTGTTTTATTTCTGAGTTTTGCGGCCTGGGTTTCATTCAAATCCCTTATAAGTCTACCGTCAAGGAAGAATTCACCATCATCATAATTGTCAAGGATGCCTATAACATTAAGAAGAGTTGACTTCCCTGAACCTGATGAACCCATAATGGAAATCATCTCCCCTTTTTCAATATTCATGTCAACCCCTTTCAGAACATGAAGGCCATTCTGTCCGATATAGTATGTCTTATGTATATTTTTTAGCCGGATCATTTTGAAATAATTATTCTCAGGATGGATCAATAATAATGCCAGTCTGGCTTTTCTGTATTAAAGTTTGCTTAATTGCAGATATATTCCTTTCAAAATTAGTATTTTCATCAGGAAAAGAAGGTTAATAGTAAGTTAATCCGTTCCCAATTACCCGTTATAACCTGCAGAATTGTCCTGTTTGACTTATTCAAAATTGACTTAAATAACAATACCAGTCATTCATTCATCTCCGCTATAGGGATTTACGGATTTTCGGTTTTGGAATGTCTAAAAAAATGGAGATAAAGCCGGCTATTGAAATTGATACAATGGCTATAGCCTTGCACCTATTACAAGAATATCATCTCTCTGTTCATTCTCACCCATCCAGGTTTTAAGAGTATGTTGTAAACTTTCCTTTTGTTCATACAAAGGTTTGTCATAGATCTCCATAAGCATCTTTTTAAAACTATTACTTCCGAACCTGGTGTTGTTGCTGCCTCCTGTCTGATCAATGAAACCATCAGTGGATATGTAAAAAGTATCGCCTATTTTAAGCTGGATTTCATGATATGTAAAGGATTGGTCCATTGAAAAATGTACACCAACAGGCATCCTGTCCGCTTTAATTTCATTCAGTTCCGCTTGTCCGTTATTGTGGCTGATAATGTACACCGGAATAAAAGCACCGGAATATTGCATAACGTTTGTGTTGGTATCAATAACACAAATAGCCATATCTATTCCTTCTCTTGATTCTTCTTTTTTCCCGGTCTGCCGGAGCGAATGTTTAATTCCCTTCCTCAACTCATTCAAAACCTGGTTTGCCTGGGTTATCTCTTTTCTTTGTACAATCTCATTTAAATAACTTATTCCGAGCATGCTCATAAAAGCCCCGGGAACTCCATGCCCGGTGCAGTCTGCACAAACCAGAATGATATACTGATTAATCTGCTTTATCCAGTAGAAATCACCGCTGACGATTTCTTTTGGTTTATAGAAAATGAAATGTTCATTAATTAACTCCGTTATGTAAGCTTCTGGCGGCAGGACTGCCTTCTGGATTCTTTCAGCATAGTTAATGCTGCCTATTATTTCTTCCTTTTGAGCACTTGTGATCTCATACAATTGTTTCAGTTCTTCATGTGTCTTAATAATTGTGTCATTTTTTTCTTTCAGTTCCGAGCTCTGTTTTTCAAGCAGTAACCGACGTTCATCAAGGTCTGCCATGAGCTTTTTGGTGCGTTTCAGGTTTACATAATAGAGCAATATAATGATAACAGCCATCAACAGAATGACTGCCATCCCAAAAATAACAATACGCTGAATTACCTTGTTTTTCTCTAAGATCTCAACCTCGGTCTGCTTTTTGGACACTTCAAATTTCGTACGCAGATCGGCCATTTTCTGTATGGTCACGATGTTATTAATACTGTCATTCGCACTTATGAATAATGACTGAAAATGAAAGGCGCTTTCATGATTCCCTGATTCATGATACAACTGGGCGAGACACTTTGCTGCATCACGTTCATAATCTTTAAAATCATTCTTCACAGCACTGTTAAATGCCTCCGTTGCTACGGCAATTGCTTTCTTAATTTCTCCCTTATGCTGAAGGATATTGGCGTATTCAATTGTGTACTCTAAAATGGCCCGTTCATCTCCCAATCCAGCAAGTATTTCAATAGCCTGAAGAAGTTTCTCTTCAGCTTTATCATATACCGACAACCGGGAATATGCCATACCAGAGTTTCCTATGCAATAGGCATATTGAGAAGTATATCCAAGTTTTTGAAAGATATCACTTGTTTCAGAAAATATCACCAAAGCTGTGTCGTACTTATCCATGCTTAAATTAGCATATCCAAGGTTTGTGAGTGTTATTGCCAGATTAACGGAATCCTTTTCCTGCTTATAGATTTCAATGGCATTCCGGAGATAAGATTTTTCATTTTCGGGATTTTCCTGCTTATTGTATGCTTCTGCAATATAGGTATATGTTTTTGCCAGGCCCCTGTTATTACCTTGTTCCTTGTATAGGTTTGCTGACCTGATAAACCATTCCAGGGCTGATGGAAGATCTCCTGAATCCAAATAGCAGGTTCCTTTTAGAATATATGCATCAGGAAGCATAATATCCCGTTTTTCAGCAAGTTCTATGGCCTGTTCACAATACTTCAGCCTGCTTTCAAAGTCTGGCGTGCTGCGGATTATCTTTCTCAGTATAATGAACTTTGCTGAATCGTTCTTAAAAAGGTTGTTATCAAGTAAATACAGCAGACTATCTCTGGACTGGCCCATTATCACAGATGATGAATTAATTGCTGTAAAAAAAGCAACTAATAAAACTGAAATAAAACGATAATACACTATTCGGGTCAATTATTACTCAATCCTTATGTAAGGATCAACTTCCACTTTACTTCCATCCTTATGAATATATATAATATTATATTTTTCCATAGTTTCGGAGGCTACATTATCTGGTACCTTAAGTTTAAATACATTGCTATTACCCTGTCGCTGAGCATCTCCCTTGAATATTTTACTTTCTGCTTCTGTTGAATATATTCTTTCAATGCTGACTATTTTGCTGGATGATTTTAGTTTCCAAGTAACTGTGCCCCCTTTACTAACCTGCGTTACAAGATGATCAGTAGCTACATTCCCATTTGAATCGGATAATTTAAGATGTTTTTTACCATTTATTGTTACTGCTTGTAATTGAATAGTAACCTCATTATGGTTTTGGCTTTTTACAGAGGGGCAACAACCCCAATTTAACAGGAGAAATACTAATAACAAAATTACTGTTGAAAGTGAAATGATTTTTTTCATAGCATGGCTTTTTTAATATTTCATAATTGAACAAATACCGGATAATGTAAACTTTATAAAGTACTTTATAGTACTGAAATATAATTTAAATGACCCTTCTAAGAATTTAGTTTTCAGCCGTTTTGTTGAATGCTTTATCAAAATTAAACATTGATTTATCAAAAATCAAATTTATTTTGCAGGACAATTCCTTTGCTCAAAACAATTATTTCCCTGAAAATTTTGTTGGCAAAGAAATATTGTTTTACTTTGTAATTCAAAGTACTTTTAAATATGGGTAGCGATTTAAAATCAATAGAGGATATAAAGGCCATCAGGAAAATAATGGAAGAATCTACAAGGTTTCTTTCTCTAAGCGGCCTTCCCCTCGTAAATACAGGGATGTTAACTTTCAGTGAGCTTTTCTAATTGGGAATTCCCGAAATAATTACAGGACTTGAAATGCACAGATATACGAAACATGAAAGATCTTATTTCTAATTTAAACAAGGTTTTTGAAAGCAGGATAAGACTTGGTATCATGTCAGTCCTTATGGAAAACGACTCCTATGATTTCAACAGTCTTAAGGAGACCCTTGATGTAACTGACGGAAATCTTGCCAGCCATCTGAAAGCCCTTGAGGAAAAAGGAATGATAAAGGTAAATAAACAATTCATTTGCCGGAAACCGAATACAAGCTATTCTGCAACTGAAACCGGAATATCGGAGTTCCGTCAACACCTGAAAGCTCTTGAAAAACTTATATATGAAAAATAAAATCAGAGAACACATTAACGATCCTGAAAAACTTGAGCAATTATTTCATGATGATAAAACATCCTTTGAAGCAGGCTTTAAAGAAGTTTTTCCGGATATCGAAAAATCAGAACTTGCAAAATACTGGAAGATAAGACTGGATTATAAAAAACAAGCGGAAACGGCAGGAAAAATCAACCTTCCGGATATTGCAGTATTACTGATATCTTGTTTTATAGCCGGATTTCTGATTAAAATACCCTATATTTTTAATATCTCCCAGGATGAAATATTCTATACCAGGAATGCCGGAATAATTGTTTTCCTCGGACTCACACTTAACATGATCTGGACTAACAGGGTCTTTGACATGAAGAAACTTATTCTGATACTTGGTGCCTTTATAATTCTTACTGTATATGTTAATCTTTTGCCTTCCATAACAGACAGCGACTCAATTAATCTTGCCTGCATTCATTTGCCACTGCTTTTGTGGTGCCTCTATGGACTTGTATTTATTGGTTTTAACCTGAATGATAAAATAAAACGAATTGAGTTCATAAGATATAATGGCGACCTGGCAATTCTTATGGCATTAATAGTCATTTCCGGTGGTATCCTGACCGGAATTACAATTGGTTTATTTAATGCAATAGGTATTAACATTGAAACTTTCTACATGGAAAATGTTGTAATTGTGGGAGCAGTTTCAGTGCCGGTTGTTGCTACTTTTATTATAAAGAATTATACAATATTAACTAATAAAATAGCCCCGGTAATAGCCAGTATTTTCAGCCCGCTGGTCTTACTGACCGCTGTTGCATTTCTTATTGCACTTGTGATTTCGGGAAAAGATCCATACAGCGATAGGGACTTTCTTCTGATATTTAATGTAATGCTCATAGGCGTAATGGCTGTAATAGCTTTCTCAATTTCCGAAACTTCAACTATCAGAAAACAGAAATTCAATGAAATGATCCTGTTCATTCTGTCGATTATAACAGTCATAATTGATTTAATTGCCTTATCGGCAATTTTTTATCGTCTGGGTACATTCGGCATAACACCAAACAGGCTTGCAGTTCTCGGATCAAATATCCTGATATTGGGTAACCTTGTATTGCTGATCATTGATTTATATAAGCTAAATTTCAGAAAATCCCTTATCGGGGAGGTTGAATTAACTATTGCAAAATACCTTCCTGTTTACTTTTTATGGATTCTTTTTGTAGTGTTGTGTTTCCCATTTATTTTTGGTATGAAATAAAATAATCATTACATGATCCGAAAGATACTTTTTCCTTTATCCATGGTACTGTTGCTGGTAAGCTGCAATTCACCTGAACCACCGGCTAGCACTGTCAAGCCCAAATCAACTGCCAAACCAAAACCAGCTGCTCCGAAACCTGCTCCAAATCCATGGGTGGTTAAGAATTATACTGATGCAAACGGTAATACCACCGACAGAAAATATGCACGGTTTGATGCTGAGGGAACTTTTTCGGATTCTTCAGTATCAAATG
Source organism: uncultured Bacteroidota bacterium (assembly GCA_937864815.1). Taxonomy (GTDB): domain Bacteria; phylum Bacteroidota; class Bacteroidia; order Bacteroidales; family VadinHA17; genus LD21. The sequence continues at coordinate 14,368 of CALMJY010000018.1, read as the reverse complement.
CTTATCTGAGTGTTATGATCATGCTTAATAAGGAGAATGCAGGCATCCTGCTTCGCAAGTTGAAAAAGTCCAATCCTGTTGAAAAACATACCGGGACGGTCAGGATAAAAATGAAAAACTCCTCAGGAACAGAACTCGAAATGATTTCATCCAGGGGATGGAATAAATCAGGTGGCATTCTGATTGAACAGAACAACAACGACTACAGCCAGTTCAGGATCTTTATGATGCAAAGTGAGGGAGTGGTTTCCGGTGAGATCAGGGATGAATCATCAGCTGTATATAACTTTAATATTGTTTCAACAGGATTCGGAGATGCTCTGAGTCAGCTTTGATAAATAATTTTGTGTTTTATTGAAATGAAAAAGAATGAACATAATCTCAGGAAGCTGTCTGCGGCATTGTTATACTTATTTATTTTCACCGGTCTGCTATCACAGGAGTGGCCCGACTGGAGGGGCATTAACCGTGATGGTGTATGGAAAGAAAGCGGGATAATCTCAAATTTCAAATCGGGAAATATACCAGCTAAATGGAGTGTCCCATGCGGATCCGGTTACAGCGGTCCTACTGTGGCAGGAGGAAAAGTATATCTGACCGACCGTCTGGAAAAGCCTGAGGAATCAGAGCGGGTTTTGTGTTTTAATGCAGCCGATGGCAAGATTATATGGAGCCATACTTATGCATGTCCCTATGGCAATGTAAGTTATCCTGATGGTCCGCGTGCATCAGTGGTAATCAGTGAAGGTAAAGCCTATTCGCTGGGAACAATGGGTAATCTTTTCTGCTTCGATGCTCAGACAGGATCTGTTAAATGGCAGATTGACCTAAAGATTAAATACAATATCAGAATGCCGACCTGGGGTATCGCTGCAACACCTCTGATATTTGAAAACAAAATAATCCTTCATATAGGCGGAAGTGACGGTGCTTCCATTCTCGCTCTTGATAAAAATTCAGGTAAGGAACTATGGCGTGCCTCTGATGATAAGATCTCTTATTCTGCCCCGATACTGATCCGGCAGGCCGGCAAACCCATTGTTGTGGTATGGACAGCTGAAAATCTTAATGGCCTTGACCCTGTAACAGGTAAGATTTTCTGGAAAATACCTTTTAACATCAGGATGGGGATGGGCATTTCAACCCCTGTAAAGTATAAAGATTACCTTTTTGTAAGCTGCTTCTTCAGTGGTTCACTTCTGGTAAAACTGAATAATGAAACTGTCTCAGCTGAAAAAGTATGGTTGCGCGCCGGAGAAAATGAGCAAAAGACCGATGCTCTGCATTGTGTAATAAATACACCTGTAATTAAAGATGATTTTATTTACGGGGTGGACAGTTACGGAGAAATGCGTTGTCTGAAGCTGAAATCAGGAGACAGGGTTTGGGAAGATCTGTCTGCTGTCAACAAGAACAGATGGGCAAATATCCACTTCATTGAACATGAAAAACAAACATGGATGTTTAATGAACACGGAGAGCTTCTGATTACTGAACTATCCTCGCTGGGACTAAAAATAATAAGCCGCGCCACGCTTATCGAGCCTACAACAGGACAGCTGAACCGAAATGGTACCGGCGTTACATGGACTCACCCGGCTTTTGCAAACAGGCATGTATTTATCAGGAATGATAACAGGCTGGTTTGTGCATATCTTGGGGAATAACCCAGATCCCAGTTCCTACCAGGAATCGCTTTTCCTTCCTCCGTGAGATGGCACTGTTATATTATTAACAGCTCTTTGCCTTGTTTCTGCCCTTTTAGCGGTGAAATTTGCAGTCCGGTATTCCCCGAGATAAAGTACTCCCGAGAAAGTATCTCCTTCGATAACGCCATCAAAAATATAAGGAATCGACTGGGCATTTTCGCGGTAATTACTTTGAAGCCTGACCGTATTACCTTCAACTCTTCCTGCCATATCCAGCAATGAGAAAGTACTTCTATGGGTACCGCTTATATCATTCCCTTCCTGCTTTGCAAGAAACAGCTTATGTTCTCCTTTGCCGGAATAAAAACTGACATCTACATTCCATTGGCCGGTAAGATTTGCGGCAGGCGGTTCAACAACAACATTCTTCTTTTCATTTTTCCGGGAAAGTATCTTATAGATACGGTCAGCAACAATTTTTTCATCACCGGGCTGCATCATGTGAGCGCTGAGAGAAATTGATGTTGTGCCCTCCCTCTGATTTGTCCGTCCTCCCCCTGTTATTATCCTTGGTTTGTTATCAGCAAGATCCGCTGCAACTTCTTCCCCTGTTATATTAAGTGCTTGGGGATCCCAGGAAATTGAAAGTCTGGAAGTACGATTATCAACACCTTGTGGTTCTGTTATTTTAGTGATTACACCGCTTATTGAACTTACCTTCTTTGCAATATACTCAAGCCATAAGTTCCATGTTTTTTCCTCTTCCTGATGATTCCGCTTTACCCAGGTTTCAACTGCAGCAAGCATACCAATATGCTCCTCCTTGCCAACCTTATTATCCCTTCCCGGACCATGATGAGGAGAACTGGCCTGCCAGGCTGAGAACAGAAGATCCTTATTGCCGAGTAATAATCCTGCGCATTGTGGACCTTTGATTGCCTTTCCCCCACTGTAAGCAACTATGGTTGCTCCCCGTTTCAGGTGGATATTCGGAATTGTAAGCACTTCAGCCGCTGCATCAACAAGTATGGGTATGTTCTTTTCTTTTGCAACATCAGCAATATTATCTATCGACAATGGCCCGTTATCGTATGCCTGGGGCGCAGAAAAGAGATATATCATAGCTGTATGGCTGCTTATTGCATCTTTAAGCTCTTCCATCGTTTCGACAGTGACCAGTTTTACTCCTGCGTTTCTTATTGCAGCATCATACTGGTTACGGGAATATGCAGGAGCTATCACTTCAGTCTTGGTAAAGCCTGTAAGATCAGGAACTCTGACAAGCTTTTCCGGATCTCCGTCAGTGATGCAGGCAACTGTAACATGCTTCATCCCGGCAGCACATCCTGAAGACACCATTCCCCATTCAGCTCCTGTAATCTCACCCAGCCGCTTGCCGACAGCCATTGCCAGCTCATCTATAAAAACATAGTTCATTGAAGCGAAATCAACAGCTTTCCTCACCTCAGGAAGTTCTACAGACCCCCCAATAGCGGTAAAGGTTCCTTTACAGTTAATTACAGGCTCCACACCAATTGACTGGTAAATCTGAGGTCCGAGAGCCAGTGCTCCCGGCGCCGGATTGGATAAAAGACCGGCATCGCTAACAGGCTTTTTCTGTGTAACTGACTCAACAAAAGGTTCGATCGACATTATACCTCCTGCAACTGGAATTGCTGATAAAGTCTTTATGATCTCTCTGCGTTTCATAGTTTGTTTTGTTATTGGGTTGGTAAACAAAATTAGAAAAAGAGAAAGGATATTACCTCAGTTTAGTGTTAAAACATATTAATTCTTTGAAAATAAATAATGTATATTTATCAGCTATTAAATATTTAAGATGATAAAAGATAAAACAATTGCTTTAATAGCACACGATGCCAGGAAAGCAGATATGATAGAATGGGTAAAGCATAATGTTGAAACATTATTTAAAAACATATTGGTATGCACAGGTACCACCGGTGGCTTAGTTGAAAAAACTCTTGCAGAATATGCAAAGGAAAAAAACATAACTAATCCATACAACCTGATAAAAATGAAATCTGGTCCAATGGGAGGTGACGCACAGATTGCAGCTATGGTTGTTGAAGGCAAAGTACATTTGTGTATATTCCTGATTGATGATTTATCCGCAAACCCTCATGAGGCTGATATAATGATGCTACTCCGGCAATGCCGGATCCATAATATTCCTGTCGCCTGTAACAGGCATTCGGCTGATCTGATGATAACGTCCGATTTATGGTTTAAGGATTACAAACCAACTACTCCGATTTACAGGAAGTTTGACAGGGGAAAAGTGTATTAAATAATTACCATTTCTGTCGGGGTGGTCCGGTTCAGAACTGAAATGCCCTGCCGCTTATTAAGTTTTATTCCCTTCTTTCTAAATGTGTTTATAATCGTACTAAGAGCCAGTTCAGGTGTGTTATTGTTTTTACTCAGATGGGCAAGAAAGATATAATTAAGATTTTCATTAAAGTTTTCAGCAAGAAAATCCGCAGTTTGATGATTCGCTAAATGACCGTGATCTGATTTTATCCTGGCCTTAAGAAAATGAGGATATCGTCCATTATCCAGCATTTGTTCATCGTAATTCGATTCTATTACAAGAAAGTTTGCATCTCTTATATAGCGCGATGCTGTCTGGCAGATATGTCCAAGATCAGTTACAATTGTAATCTTCTTATCTCCGGAGCAAATATGGAATCCTATGGTTTCCGGAGCATCATGACAAACAGGAAATGCCTCAATATCAAACCCTGCAAGATGAAATTTTTTCTGCAATGGGATTTCACGGATACAATCAGCAGAAATTTTCTTTTGATGCAGGAGAATACTATTCCAGATTCTTTGGGTTGTAAATGCAGGCAGGTTGTTTTTCCTGATAAGTAATTCCAGCCCTTTCACATGATCAATATGATTATGTGTAATCAGGACACCCATTATAGACTGCATGGATATATTCCTGTCCCTTAAAAACTTTCTTATGGATGTTGCAGAAATCCCGGCATCTATCAGAATTCCATGGATTTCATTTCCTATGTAGTAACAATTTCCGCTGCTTCCGCTGCTAAGACTGCAAAAATTCAATCTCATCTGAACTGGAATGTATGTTAGCTGCCCTATCAGCTAAAAGATTAGTCTTCCTTCCTAATAAAACCCTTTTTATCCAGTTCCTTTCTTATAGTATTAACAATGCCGGTCATAGCAGGATCGATTTGCTTTGCACCCATTGATGCAGTTACTCCGGACCAGAGAAGCATTTTTCTCTCAAGGGAATAAATGTTCGTTTCAATAATATAATCCTTGTCACTGTTAATATCTACGTTGCCGGTCGAATTATCCTGCCTTGCGCCGGGAGTAATAGTTACTCCATAACTATACCCTCCATAGGGTCCGTATCCATACCAGCTTGAATATGTGGTTCCTGTGTTTTCTTTGGTTTTTGTTTTTGTTTGTACCACAGCTTTTACACGAAAGGTTATTGCACCATCAAATCCGTCTTTTATTAACCTTTCAGCAAGTTCTTTCTGTGATGTGTCAGCCGGTGTTACATAAGTATATGATTGAATGGCAATTCCCTTTTTGATAAGGGAAGCAAGTTTGTCTTCGGCTGCTATCCTGCTAGCCTCATTTTTAGAGTTAACCATAATCAGTACCTTTTTGAATGGTGCAACAGGATTCGTTTTAAGTGAAGGATCTGACCAGCTCTTTCTCAATTGAGTTGTAGTATAACAGCCAGCCAAAATTATTGATAATGCAATAAACAAAATTAATCTCTGATCTGTTTTCATATTTTAATGTTATGTATGTTTAATCGTTTTATCCGGCCAAATGTAAGCTTTTGGTCCGGATTCTTCACTAATTTAGCAATTTATCAACCGGGTAATATGAAAATTGTATCATGGAACGTAAATGGAATTCGTGCCATTGCCAAAAAAACCTTTTATAATGATATAGAAAGTCTGGGAAGTGATATTCTTTGTCTTCAGGAAATAAAAGCACTTGAAAATCAGGTTTCTGAAACCCTTAAACCGCTTAATGGATATCATATTTTTTCAAATTCTGCAGATAAACCTGGTTATTCAGGAACTGCCATAATCTCAAAAATAAAGCCACTGAATGCAACAAAGGGTATCAATATTCAGGAACATGACACTGAGGGCCGCGTATTATGCCTCGAATTTAATTCCTGGTTCCTTGTAAATGTATATGTTCCGAATTCGGGCAGTGAGCTTAAAAGGTTAGGGTACCGACAGGAATGGGATAAAGCCTTTTATAATTATCTGAAAAATCTTGAAAACATCAAACCGGTAATTGTTTGCGGTGATTTAAATGTTGCCCATAAACCTGTTGATCTGGCACGTCCAAAAGATAATTACAATAAAAGTGCCGGATATATGCAGGAGGAAATAGACGGAATGGACAGGCTTACAGGCGGCGGATTGGCTGATACTTTTCGGCGTTTAAATCCAGATGCGACTCAAAGGTATACCTGGTGGAGTTACAGGGCTGGTGCAAGGTCAAAGAACATTGGATGGAGAATTGACTATTTCCTTGTAAGTGAGTCCTATCTCAAGGAAGTAAAAAATGCTTTTATCATGGAAGAAATAACTGGTTCTGATCATTGTCCTGTGGGAATTGAAATTTAGTTATAAAATACTGGATCCTGTTTGAAATCATAATTTTATACCTGCTAATTAAGCTTCAAAAAAAAATTGATATCATTCCAAAAGATATTTCATACAGATTTGCATAGTGATAAATATCATAATGGAAATCAGAAGGTATTGAAAGCAATATCATAATTTGCATAAAAGGTATTTAAAAGATGTTTTAGGGAGATTTCTCTAAATGATATCTTATTATAATTCATGAATTTGTTTAGTTTTCTTCTGATATTTTAAAACAATTGACATGACAAAAAAATCTGTGGCTGTTGGTATTGACTTAGGTGGAACAAATACCGTTTTCGGTTTTGTTGACAGACAAGGCAATATTCTTGGTGAAGACAAGATTAAAACTACACATTACGATGAAATTGAGGTTTTCGTTGCAGCCTTATATGAAAAGATAATGGTAACTGCAAAGCAAATAGGAAATGGAATAAATATTATTGGTTATGGTATCGGGGCTCCAATGGGCAATATAAATAAAGGAACCATTGAACATGCAGCTGGTTTGCCATGGAAAGGTATTGTACCAATTTCAGACGTTTTTAACAGACATACCAAGCTGCCTGTAATTGTAACCAATGATGCTAATGCAGCTGCAGTTGGTGAGATGATATACGGCGGGGCCAAAGACATGAAGAACTTCGTAGTGATAACTCTTGGAACCGGCCTTGGCAGCGGATTTGTAATAGATGGCAAGCTTGTATATGGAAATGATGGTTTTGCGGGTGAAATAGGCCATACAGCAATTCGTCCGGGTCCTTCCAACAGAGAATGTGGTTGTGGGAGAAAAGGATGTCTTGAAACATATGTTTCAGCAACCGGACTTAAACGATCCTTGCTTAAAATTATGGCTGACAGCACTCAACCCAGCGAACTTAGAAAATATAGCTTTGAAGAGCTTGATGCGGAAATGATTCATGATGCTGCTGTGAGAGGAGATTACCTTGCCAAAAGAGCATTCAGGCATACAGGCAGCATGCTTGGTTTTAAGCTTGCCGATGTGGTAGCACATACAAATCCAGAGGCTATTTTTCTTTTTGGCGGCCTTGCCCTTGCAAAAGATCTAATCTTCGAGCCCGCAAAGGAATATATGGAAGAAAACCTGCTAAGTATTTATAAAGGAAAAGTTAAATTACTTGCTTCAGAACTGAGCACTCAGAATGCTGCAGTTCTTGGAGCGAGTTCTTTGGTATGGTCTGTAAAAGGATAAATCGGTATTCTGCCTTTTAATTTTGAAAATTCAATCTCTTAAGTAAGTTTTTTGAGAAATGATATGACCATGTCAGCAGTTTTTTCGATTGCTGCAGTTTCCTTCTGTAAGCCAATTATGAATTTATTTTCATGATATTCTCCGCGGACTGCATGAAAGTCCTTATCCCTTATATCTGAATTCCCATCGATACCGAATCCCAGTCTAGTGCTCTCATCAAAATCCTTCTCAGCATCTTTGAGTATCATATTGTTAAGTTTTACCCTGTTAAGTTTCCAGTCCTCTAATATTTCAATAATTTTATCCGTCGTAATATCATCAAAACTCATACCTGTATGCCTGTTGATAAGATCTGAACACCACTCCCATGAATATTGCTCATAGTTTTGATAGACTTCTTTTAACCTCTCTGTTAAACCCTTTATTGAACCTATTTTTCCTGATCTGACATCGTTTATAATTGTTTCTATCTTTGAAGCAGGGGCAAACATACCGCAGACATCAACCCACCTGTCGATTCCATCTGTTCCTCCTGCCCGTAATCTTTCCCTGAGGTCATGGGCTGATGTAATGATATCAATTTTGCCCAATCGCTTAATTATTTCATTTCCTAAATATGATTTTAATGCCATCTCATAATACTTCCTCGAAGTCTTCAGAAGAAGTCGATGTATATTAATCCCTTTATGGTTTATAAAATCCTGTGTTTTAGGAGTCTTATCAGCAAGTTCATTAAGTATACCAATGCCATTCAAAATTTTGCCGACTATATACGGATTATACAAATCAAAGTGGATCAAATCAAGTTTTTCCGGATCTTTTCTTCTGTCTCTTAATGACCATTTCTCACTATCTCTGCGGGTACCTACAGTGAAAATATTCATTGCAGGAGTAAGTTCGCTTTTACCTTTTTCTTCTGTTATATACGAAAAAGGAAAATCTGAGGAGTCAAAATTGGTATAATGCTTCCCCATAACAACTGAATATGATCCAATTCTGCAGGGTAATAACAAGTAGGCAAAAGATCCGGTTTTCGAACCACGTTCAAGGATTCCCTGATGAACAGGTCCTAGTTTATACATGTGATTACTCTGGTTTGTTCCGCTGCCAGCATTATAAAACGAAAAGAGACAAGCAATCAGCAGAGTTGATTTATGGTGACTTACGGTATATGGACCTGCAAATATGCTGCATCCCTCCCCGTGAAATGCCTCACTGTTCGCAAAGAATAATGAGTTTTCTGAAGAAAATTGCTTACCGATTTTTACACCCTGTCCTACAAAAGTCTTTTCAATTAGAGCATTCCCGTCAACTACTGATCCTGACAGAATAATGAACTTTCTTGCAATAACTCCCTCGCCTATAAAGGTCTGGGCATCCTTGCAACTTACTATAGTTCCATTTTCAAGAAGGGATGAACCGGAAATTACAGTATAGGATCCTATTGAAACATCCCTTATTATCAGTGTATCTCGTATGCTTGCATATGAATCAATCCTTCCCATTGATGATCGTTTCGAATTGGTATATTCCCCAATCATATCCATGAGTCTGGAGGTAAATTCTTTATCATGACGATATAAAACAGCCATATACGCCACCTGGGAGGTCAGCTTGTCAAAAATTGGCAATCCTCTTCCTCCGCCTTCATTCAGAGAATCAACCTCAATCCCATTTCCAAAGGTTGTTTCACTGTCAGTAACCAGCGATCCTACATTTTCAATTAACACATGATCGCCAACAGAGTAGTTTGCCAGGTTTTTAACATTGCTAATACACACATTATCAGAAATCTCACAATTACGGATATAGCTATTGTAAATTCCGCATTTTCTTGTAATTCCTTCAACATCAGAAATTGTACGTGAAATGACTCCAAGCTTTATTTTACCTTCAAATCGGGTATTAATAATATTTGTTGTGGTGAAATCTTTATGGACTGATATTTCTTTCCAGCCTTCCGAAATACAGCCCTGAGAAACCAATAAATTGATTTCCTTTTCTGTCAATGGTCTGTAAGACATATTTAAAAAATAGATTTATTAAGGAAGCGTATGTTCATTTACACCCTCCAGATTATTAAAATATTTTACTGTTTCAACCTGAAGTTCCATGGTTGCAGGTTCATCACACACGAAAATTGCCTTCGGATGCATCTGCAACATTGAAACAGTCCACATATGGCTTATACCTCCCTCAACTGCTTCTCTGACTGCACGGGCTTTGTTGAAACCTGTAATTATGATAAGAACCTCCTTGGCATCCATTACAGTACCTACACCCACAGTGAGAGCCTGGGTTGGCACTTTCTTTATATCACCGTCGAAAAACCTTGAGTTTGCCAGGATTGTATCATAACTAAGTGTTTTAATCCTTGTCCTTGATCTGAGTGAAGATCCTGGCTCATTAAAGGCAATGTGACCATCAGGCCCGATTCCTCCAAGAAAAAGATCTATGCCTCCGTAGTGTTTGATTTTCTTCTCATATTCAGTGCATTCTTTTTCAAGATTTTTTGAATTCCCGTTAAGAATATTTATATTCTCCTTTGGTATATCAATATGGTTGAACAGATTATCATACATGAAATAATGATAGCTCTCCTTATGATTGTCTGGAAGACCCACATATTCATCCATGTTGAATGTAACAACATTTTTAAAGGATATCTTACCTGACTTGTGCCTTTTAATAAGTTCTCTGTAAACCGGCAGTGGAGATGATCCAGTTGGCAAACCAAGAATAAAAGGTTTTTGCTTTGTGGGATTTGCCTTTTTTATTTTGTCAATTACATAAGTTGTAACCCAATCGCCTACTTCACCCGGATCTTTTTTGATAATAATTCTCATAGATATAAAATTTCAAAAGTTAGTATTTGTATTTCTCAAATTCAGGAAAGCCTATGCCTGTTATCAGAATACAAACATACGGCATGCTCCCATGGCAGCATATTCAGAAACTAAAGTATAATTAAGTTACAGATAGGCACTGATGAAATCAACAGCTCCGGAAACAGTTTGAACCTGCAACGACTTCTCTTCATCCATCTCAATGCTGAACTCTTCTTCGAATCCTGCAACTAGTCTTATACTTTGTATTGATGATGCACCCAGGTCAGTAACAAAATTTGCACCATCGTTTATATCAGATACATTCTTTTCAAGTACTGCTGCTATTACTTTTTTTACCCTGTTATTTACTTCTTCTCTATTCATATTTAAATTTCTTGGTTAAATGATGTTTAAATAATATATACTGAAAGTAATTAATATCTGCTTCAATTTTCTTTCCTACTTCAGATTCTTCAGACTACCATTGTACCTTGTACAAAAATCGGGCATATATTCTTTGACTTTTGATTCTAGTTCTTCATCTGTAATAGTTGAAAGACGGCCTTCCTTTTCATACTGATCCATTACCCACTGGGCAACCCTGTGCACCTTAATCTTGCTGATCCTGTCATCACCTTTAAGTCCAAAATACTCATTAACCCATATGGAGATGCCATCAACTCCGCTCTTGTCTGTAATAGCTACCCTGGGTGACCTGCTAAGCAGCTTTGAAGTATCGAATATATTATAGATCTGCTCCGATTGTCTCAGACCTCCTGCATGAATTCCTGCACGTGTGGTGTTGAAATGTTTCCCAACGAATGGATAGTTTTCTGCTATTGTTACTCCAATAGAATCCATATATTCAGCAATTGCTGTAATCATTGTAGTATCAATATCGCACATTTCTCCTTTAATTGAAATATATTCAATTATTGCTCCTTCAAGAGGTGGATTACCTGTTCTCTCTCCAAGTCCGAATAATGTAGTATTCAGAGCATCGCATCCGTAAAGCCATGCAGTACCCCCGTTGATCAGGACCTTGTGAAAATCATTATGTCCATGCCATTCAAGCCTGTTGCTTGGGACGCCACATTCTTTATTGAGTTTATATATCAGCTTTGGAATACTTCTTGGTAATTCAACTCCGGGATAACTTATTCCAAAACCCATTGTATCACAAAGCCTGATTTTTGCTGATAACTCTTCAGGTACCTGTTCACTCATTCTCATAAGCCTCTCGGCAAACGGAAGAACAAATCCTTCGATATCAGCTCTCGTTATATCTTCAAGGTGACATCTGGGCCTGACACCAGCCTCAAAAGCAGCCTCAACAACCTCACAATAAGAATCCATGCACTCCTTTCTGTCCTTAAACTTAAGCTTGTGAAATATGTGAAAGTCAGAACAGCTTGTAAGCATTCCTGTTTCTTTTAGACCTGCCTCCCGCACTAAGCGGAAATCGCCTTTGTTAGCTCTTATCCATCCTGTACATTCTGGATATTTGTGCCCAAGACTTCTGCATTTGTCAAGTGCATCCCTGTCATTTTTTGTATATAGAAAAAACTCCGTCTGGCGTATAACACCGTTTGGCCCGCCAAGTTTAGACAATAAATCATAAATCCTAACCATCTGTTCCACAGAATATGGCGGACGTGATTGCTGCCCATCCCTGAAAGTTGTATCTGTTATGAAAATATCTCTCTTTATGAGAGATTTGGTATCAAATTCTACAGATTTTCCGTCTATATATTCAATAATAGGCCCATCGAATTTTATCTTTGGAGGAAGACTGTAATCGAATGTTTCATGAAGAAGATTTGGTTCCGTTGAGTTTACCAGAGGGTGGGGTTTAATCGCATTGCTCATATTCAATTCCTTTTATTTATTGTTAATTTAATTTCCGAAACGTAAGCAAGCATTCCTGAATTAATAACAATACATTGATTGCCTGAACATCAGCTATATACAAACCAATGTAATTAATATACCTTAAACATTAACAAAATAAAATAGCCGTATAATTAATTATATATAAAGCAATTACAAATAGCCAGATTTTCTTGATAAACGATGCATTCAAATATAGTATTATATTTCAATGATTGATAAATTATGTGATTTATTTTATATTATTGCTCATCTGAAATTTTTTTTTAAAAATAGTTAAACAATATTATCTAAAATCAAGTGATCTATGAATATTATTAAATAACTCAAATAATCCTCTAATACTATTTTTTCCTAAAATCCAACTAAACCATTCTGCTCATTAATCATTGAAAAACAAGATCCTGAATAACTTCATCACAAAAAGTGAGCTATAAATTAATAAGTGAATTTTTGCAATTGAGTCTGTTTCCTGAGGTAGGATCTAACTTGGAAAATTTAATTATCAGATCGGACAGGTTGTCACATATCCGATCAGGATTCAATCATAAATTTTATTTAAGTTAGCAGTTAAATTGATTTTATATTTGACAGAGGGACTATTTGATTACAACCTGTGGGGATTATTTCTGGCCAGCTTTCTGGCTGCAACTGTTGTGCCTTTCAGTTCCGAAGCATTACTTACCTTCCTGATCGTCAATGGTACAGATGCCTATTCTGCTGTTCTTGTGGCTACGGCTGGAAACTGGCTGGGAGGAATGAGCAGCTTTGCCCTGGGATATCTTGGCAAATGGGAATGGATAGAAAAATACCTTAGGATAGAACGGACTAAAATTGAAAAATGGCACAACACCCTTTATAAAAGAGGGGCTATATTCGCTTTCTTTTGCTGGTTACCGGCTGTAGGCGATATTATTGCAGTCGGACTTGGGCTTCTCCGTGCCAATATAGTGATAACAGCTTTTGCTATGCTTGCCGGAAAATTTATACGCTATGTGATCTGGGGATGGCTGACCGGACTGGTATTTTAAAACTGGATCCCAATGTTCAGACTGATTGAGTTGTTCTTCCTCCTGAAGGGAATATTGTCAACAGGTTTGGCATATTCCATCTTAATTCCTTCATAGGCTATGTCAGCAAAAAGTGCTGTGTTTTTTGAAAGCCTGTACCAGATTCCTGCCGAGGGATTTATAAATGAGCCATATGAAGTAGTATCGGACTTACTCTTTTCTGTGGTACTTCCTATACCCAGAGCCACAAAGGGAGTCAATTTCTTCTTTGTAAAAAGGTAACGCAGATCAAGGAAGACAGGTACCTGACTCTTACCTGACACCAGATACCAGTCAGTATGCTTCTCCGGTTTATCAAAGTAATTTCTGTAACCGAGGCCAAGACCAATCATAAAATGCTGACCAAGACTGAAACTGCCAATGAAGTTGATCCTGTAATTGTTTATCCCATATTCACTTACCTTAAAACCATAGCCGGTTTCAATTATTCCGTGAAAGATCCTTGAACCATCACTCCTTTTTGTGAAAATATTAACTGAAGAGCCTGTTCCTGGTGATGGATATCGTGTGGTTGGTGGAGCCTGAGACGGTTGGGATGGCCTGGATTCGGGCTGAGAGGGCTTAGGAGCCGGTTGAGTTGTTTTTGGAGCAGGCTGACTTGCAGGAGTCTCCTTTTTGACTGGAGCCGGCTGCTGCTGGCCACTCTGTGTTGTTGTTTCAGGCTGACCTGCAGGGGCTTGTTGAGTTGGCTGAGATGGTTTTGATTCCTGTTTTGGAGGAGCTGGCTGAGGAGTCTCTGATTTAGTAGCAGGTTGACTCTGTTGTGTTTCAGGTTTACTTTGCTGTATTGTACTAGTTCTTGGTTCAGCTTTTGGTTCTGTGACAACTGCTTCGGTCACAACAGCTGCTTCAACTACTGCTGCTTCAACTTTACTTTCTTCCTTTACAGGTGCCGGTTGGGAAACAGGTTCTTCTTTCTTTTCTGCTACTGGTTCCTGCTGTACAACTGGTTCTTCTTTTGCCTCAGCAACAGGCTCAGGTTGCGGTGCCGGCTGAGGCTCCGGAGCAGGCTCTTCCTTTTTTTCTTCTGCAACCTGAG
>CALMJY010000017.1 GCA_937864815.1 uncultured Bacteroidota bacterium | reverse complement strand
CCATTGGAACGAATGAACCAGGGTAGACTTTCGCGCCAATGTATTGAAAGTGACCTGGATGAAAGCTTAAAAGCTCTCGGTGTGGACGTGATTGACCTGTATTGGCTGCACAGGGATGATGTAACGCAGCCTGTAGAAGGCATTATGGAAATTTTGACCGAGTTTGTAAACAAGGGAAAAGTAAGGGCTGTGGGCTGCTCCAACTGGAAGGTGGAACGCATCGCTCAAGCGAATGCTTATGCCAAGTCCAGAGGATTGGTTCCTTTTTCAGCAAGTCAGATCCAATGGAGCCTGGCAACATCAACACCCGAAGCACATGGCGATCCTACTATAGTGTGTATGAATGAACATGAGTGTGCATGGTATCTGAAAGAGCAGCTGCCTGTCTTTGCATATTCGTCACAGGCAAAAGGATTTTTTACCCGTGCTGCAGCGAAGGGATTGGATGCAATTAATAAAAAGGCGTTGGACCGTTTCTGTACGACTGAAAATATTGCCCGGCTGGAACGAGTCAAGGAATATGCATCTCAAACTGGACTAACACCAACCAGTGTGGCATTAGGGTTCATCCTGTGTAATAGAATCCCTGCAGCTGCGATTGTAGGTTGCAAGAACGCTGATCAGTTATGGGATTCTTTAACTGCGGCAGATGTGGAACTACCTGAGACTGTGATTGAATGGTTGTATTGACTTTGCATGAGAATGGGTAACATGATATGGTCCGCTATCATTTTAGATATATGTTTTATCTAAATTTAGTTGAATAGTGCTACCTGAAGTGGTAGAATTCTTTCCATAGCCATAAAAGGGTTATGTGAACTTTTTAATATTTGAATAGAGATTAGCTCAGCTATATTTAGGAAGGAATTCTTCTTATGATTCAGACGGTTTTATTTACACTATTTCAAGTTATTGTTCCGCTTTCCATACCTGTCATTGTTGGAGTACTCCTTGTGCGTTTTAAACACCTGGAAACCAAGCATTTACTGACCTTAGTCTTATATTTTCTAACTCCGGGCATTATTTTGGAGACATTGACCACAGCGCAGGTTTCTTTTGACGATGTGTACCTGATTATTTTGTTTAGCATAATTAATCTTGTTCTTTTATGGACTGCTGCATATGTATTAGGCAGAATACTAAAATTGCCTGCTCCGGAAGTTGCAGGACTTACTCTGATATCAACATTGACAAACTGTGTCAATTATGGGCTTCCACTTGTTTTACTGGCCTTTGGAAAACTAGGGTTAGATAAAGCATCTGTTTATGTCGTTATCCAGATGATTATTGTGAATACGATTGGTGTTTTTTTTGCAGCACGTTCCAGTTTTTCTGTAAAAGATGCCATCAAATCAGTGTTTTCACTTCCCGCTATTTATGCAGCCCTATTGGCTGTTTTACTACGGATTTTTCACCTTCACTTACCTGCAGGTATTGAAAAAGGTGTTGCCTTGGTTGCCCAAGCATATTCTCCCATAGTATTGGCCATACTGGGAGCACAAATGGCAAGCGTGAAAAATTCCGAACTGGAATCAGGTGTTCAGGCAGCATTTTGGAGCGGCATGATCTTAAGGCTGCTTATATCACCGCTTATAGCATATTTCGGGCTATATTTGTTGGGTATCACGGGAACACTTTTTTCGGTTCTCTTCATTTTATCGTCCATGCCGGTGGCAGTGAATTCGGTTATATTGGCAGAAAAATTTGATGCATCTGCAAAAATTGTTTCAAAATGCATTCTATGGACAACACTTGCCTCTTTTATTGTTTTGCCTACTCTTATCGTGCTGGTGAAGTAATGGCTGAATGGCCGCCATTACAATGGGGACATTTAATGAGAAATCAGTAAAAGATGCCTTTATGATATCAATTGTGGAATGCAGAGAGGGTCATTCTTTTCGATTTTTTCTACAGCTCTCCACGGGAGTGCAGTTTCAATCTATAATTATTAATTGTCCCATAAATAACAAATTCAACTCCGAATATATACTCATATCAGTCCTGTTATAAACTGTACTCCTATACTGACCAATGTAACCGTGAACCATACAATTAAACCAAGAAAAAGAGGTTTTAATCCGGTTTTGAGCATTCTCTTGAAATCCGCGCTTAACCCAACAGCTGTTAAAGCCATGACAATAAGAAATTTGCCTGTGGATGACAGGT
>CALMJY010000016.1 GCA_937864815.1 uncultured Bacteroidota bacterium | reverse complement strand
ACCATGAATAATTCAGATTAGAGCATTATGAAACTATTAAAGACTGTCATTATAGTCTTCTTTATCACTTCCAGTCCGATTCATTCACAGCCCGGTTTACTGACCGTTGCGGAAAAGTCCGGCTTCAAAGCAACTTCTGAACATAAAGATGTCATGGGATTTATTGATAATCTTAAAGATGTATCACCATATTTAAGAGTGGAAAGTCTCGGTAAAACCAATGAAGGAAGGGAGATACCTCTCCTGGTCATAGGTAACCCCCTGCCATCATCACCCGATGCTCTGAAAAATGATGGAAGGATTGTTGTTTATATCCAGGCAAATATCCATGCCGGTGAGGTTGAAGGCAAGGAGGCCACTCTTATGTTTGCAAGGGATCTGCTGGGAGAAAAGGATCCTCAGATTCTTAAAAATGCAGTAATCCTGATTTGCCCTGATTTTAATGCTGACGGAAATGACAGGATAAGCAAACTTAACCGCACATCTCAGAACGGACCTGAAAATGGTGTAGGAGTGAGGCACAATGCACAGTTCCTGGATCTTAACCGCGATGGTCTTAAAGCAGAATCTCCTGAAGTAAGAGGATTATTAATGAATGTTTTTAACAGGTGGGATCCTCTGGTTTTTATGGATTGCCATACCACAAATGGTTCATATCATGTTGAACCTGTAACATTCACCTGGATGGTTAACCCGAACGGAGACAGGGAATTGATTACATATATGAAGGAGAAGATGATGCCATCTGTGTCTGAAACACTTCTTAAAAAATACAAGGTCGAGAACTGTTTTTACGGCGAATTTTTCGATATGCTAAATCCTCAGAAAGGATGGGTTATGGATGCTTCTGAACCACGCTACATGACAAATTATTACGGACTCAGGAACAGGCTTGCAATTCTGAATGAGAATTATGTGTATGCAGATTTCAAATCACGGGTATGGGGTTGCTATTACCTGATAAAATCCCTTTGTGATTATGTAAGCCTTTATAAAGATGAAATAAAGAAAATTGTAGCAGACAGCGATACAAGAACTATAGCAAGGTATAAAGATTCTGCAATTGATTCCTTTGCCATAGAATATAAAGTTAAACCAGCTGAACAACCAGTAACAATAAAGACCTTTGAGGCAGAGGCTACCGGTGATATTAACGGATGGAGAACCTATAAGAACACCGGCAGGCAGAAAACAGTTACTGTTCCTTATTTTATAGATTATTATCCTGTAAAAAGTGTTGTCCTTCCTTCAGCATATCTTTTAATTGTAAATGATAAAGTGGTTACAGATCTTCTCAGAATCCATGGTATAAAGATTGAAAAACTGACCACGGAAACCGAAATAAATATTCATCGGTTTGAAATTTCTGAACTTAAGGGATCACAAAGGCTGAGCCAGGGACACTATATTAATTCGGTAAAAGGTACCTTCAGGGAGGAGACACAAAAGTTCCCGGCAGGTACACTTGTTGTAAGAATGGATCAGCCACTTGCCGGTGTTTGTGCCTATCTGCTTGAACCACAATCAGGTGAAGGTTTGCTGGCATGGAATTTCCTTGACCGTTACCTGGTGCCACAATGGGGCATGGGTTATTTGCCATATCCCGTATGCAAGGTGGTCGGGAAAACTGATTTAGCCACAACACCATTTAACTAGCTGCTTAATAAAATATCCGGGAGTTGTGAAATCGGTATTAATTTGTGATATTTATCTGACGTTGTATATAATACATTTTTTTCAGACCTTTGCGGCCTTATTAACCAGGGAAAATTGAAATAAAATGAGAAAATGGAGAGTTGACGATTCTGCTGAACTTTATAACATAAATGGATGGGGAGTGAATTATTTTTCGATAAACGAAAAAGGTAATGTAATTGTCACACCCCAGAAAAACGGCATTTCTGTTGATCTTAAGGAATTACTTGATGAGCTTACTCTTTCTGACGTTTCGGCTCCTGTACTGATAAGGTTTCCCGATATTCTTGATGACAGGATTATCAGTATTTCAAATTGTTTTAAATCAGCATCCGAAGAGTATAATTATAAGGCGCAGAACTTCATTATCTATCCGATAAAGGTAAATCAGATGAGGCCTGTAGTTGAGGAAATTGTCAGCCACGGGAAGAAGTTCAATATCGGTCTTGAGGCAGGATCAAAACCTGAATTACATGCAGTAATTGCGATAAATACCGATCCCGAATCACTGATTATCTGTAACGGCTACAAGGATGAAGATTATATTGAGCTCGCTCTGCTTGCCCAGAAGATGGGAAAAAGAATTTTCCTGGTAGTCGAAAAACTTAACGAGCTTAAACTAATCACTTCAATAGCCAAGAGGCTGAAGGTTAAGCCAAACCTTGGTATAAGGATCAAACTTGCCAGTGTGGGAAGCGGAAAGTGGGAGGAATCAGGCGGGGATATCAGTAAATTCGGACTAACATCAAGTGAATTACTGGAGGCGATTGATTTCATTGAGAGGAATAAAATGAGAGATTGCCTGAAGCTGATACATTTTCATATAGGAAGCCAGGTTACCAAGATCCGGAGAATCAAAATAGCACTTCGTGAAGCTTCCCAGTTCTATATCCAGCTGCGTCAGCTTGGTTTCAATGTGGAGTTTGTTGATATCGGCGGAGGTCTTGGAGTTGATTATGATGGTACAGGATCTTCCAACAGTGAAAGCAGTGTCAATTATACAATCCAGGAGTATGTAAATGATTCCATAAGTACATTTGTTGACGCCAGCAATAAAGCAAAGATTCCGCATCCGAATATTATTACGGAATCGGGTCGTTCCCTTACCGCCCACCATTCAGTACTGATATTTGAAGTCCTTGAGGCAACAACCCTTCCGTCATGGTATGAGGAGGATGTATTAGGTGAAAACGACCATGAACTGGTTAAGGACCTTTATCAGCTCTGGGACAACATCAACCAGTCGAGGATGCTCGAAACATGGCACGATGCCCAGCAGATAAGGGAGGAAGCTCTTGATAAGTTCAGCTTCGGACTTATAGACCTGAGAACAAGGGCTGTCTCTTATACACATCTCCGAGCCC
>CALMJY010000015.1 GCA_937864815.1 uncultured Bacteroidota bacterium | reverse complement strand
GCTATGTTCTTCCTCCACTCATATTTCTTCCCTTTGCCAAAATCAAGCAGTACATCATATACGCCGGGAGAGGTGCAATTAGCTACTGAAACATTTGAATAACTGATAGTCTCCAGGCTTTTATTCGGTGCGGGAGTTCCGGTCATTTTTGCAGACGTGCCTGCAGGATAAAGATGGATACCAGTTACATCCTTATTACCACCAGTATACTGGATTCCTCCTGCATTAAGATTGATAACGATTTTATATTTGGTATCAGCCTTAATTATAAAGTTTTCGAGCCAGATTTTCTGAGTCTGATTTGAAATTGGCAGCGTAATAAGCAGATCATATGTGCCCGGCTTAATCTGACCTTTTATGTCACTCTCAACTTTTGCAATGTTAAGAGGTGAATCGTGTTTTCCGGCTTCATAAAATGCAGGTAAACCTTTATAGATATCCTGTACTGTATGTGTCTTGCACCTGTCGATATCAGTTTCATAAGAAGCCATTCCGTTGAGTGATCCGGGCGCATCATCAATCATCACCTGGTAATCGTAAAGTGTTATATCGACAGCAGTTTTTGCCGATGCTTTTATTATAACATTATTTACAACGAAACTCAGCGTTCCGGGTTCGCCCGACAGTTTGAATGTTAGCCTGAGATCATAAGTTCCGGGTGCTGCTCCCTGTATCTTAACCTCTTTTCCTCCGCTGAGCAGCTTATATTCTGATCCTGAAATAAGTGATCCGAGGGCTCTTACGTTAACTGAGAGAGGACTTGACTTGTCACCTGCGGCCATAGCTGGGTAGCTTTGCTGAATCCATACCTGGCTCCACGTTTTTTCGGTCTTCACTGTGATGCCGTTGTCCAGCTTATAAGTATAGTTTGACACCGGTTGTGCACTGATTTGCAGTGATATAACTGCACCAAGAATCAAGATCGATATAAGTTTTCTCATGACAATTGGTTTTAAGTTATGAAAGAACTATACCAAAGTTACGCTATTAACCTTTATGAGTCAATTTTTTAAATGAAAAATCAACTAATTATTACCAGCTCATGATCTGTGATCATAGGAATTGTAAATTCCACCCATTTCATATCTGAGGCAGCAGGTATTTCTTTATCATTTACAAGAAGTTTCACTTTGTTTCCTTTAACATCTTCAGAAAGCCTGACCCTGACCTTAACAGGACCTACAGGTATGTACTCATCAACCGGTTGACGCCATGTTCCGGCACTGGTAAGATTAACAATGTGGATAATGATATTTCCGGGCTGACTGTAAATATTGCAATCAATCAGTCCGGGTGAATCGACCTTAAGAGGGATATTGCCTTTTGAAGCCCAGCGCGCAGAATTCGCCAGTAGATTTCCATGATCCGGGAGATTGTACCTGCCAAACTGCCTGTCTATATCTGCAGGCATGAAAATTACTCTTCCTCCGCTGGGAAGATTGTTTATAATAAGTCCGGGAATATCAGTAACAGGTTCTCTCATCCAGGCGGTTTCAGGAGGGTATATCGGGAATTGAGGAACAAAGGTCATTAATGTTTCTGCACCTTTATCTGTTTTAAGAGGCGCAAGCATTCCTCCAAAGGATATTATATCAGTTTCATCCAGACCATTGAGAACAGGATGTCTTGATGCACCGGGATTTGGACTAATATTTGATTTTGGTCCGTCAAAATTCGACCTGAGCTCAGGTATTAACCTCAGATAGGTGTGGTATGTTTCACCTGAATTTTTTCTCCCGTCAGGAATGCTATCCGGTAAGGTATGAATTCCGAAAATATCATTCAGGGCAAAATCAGAACGGCGGTCTCCCCATTCGTTGTATAAGCTTGATTCACCTGTGGCAATGATGCCCCCACCACTTTTTGCAAACTTACGGATCGCATCAGACTGATCATCTGTAATAACTCCCAGTGCAGGAAGTATGAGTAATGAAAGGTTACCTGAATCCCTGCTGATATGATCTGCATTGACCGGGACATATGGGATTCTTGATCTTAAAAGTGCCTGTGTAAATCCTCTCCATGGCAGTTCAGTCATCACTTCACTTTCGTCACGACCGTAGAAATCAACATTTTGCTGGGACCATACAACACCTACAGTGGCAACAGGCTTTCTGTTGATCAGGTATTTTTCATTTTTTCGGTGCCATTCAAATACCGGACCCGGTGTTTTGTAAATCCTTCTGTCTTCGTGACTGGCACTTACGTAGTGCCACCATGGCTGTATTCCACCAGCCATTCCTTCTGTCATCCACATCCTTGCCTCAGCGACAGGTTTGGCTGCAAGACGGAAAGTAGGGCGACCTGCCTGGTACATGGCCATGCTTTCAGGAATCAGTTTTTCCCAACCCAGAAGTCCATGAATCAGCTTACCCGTATCGGCATTCTGCTGAAATCCTCCGGCATCGCTTCTTGCCTGCGAGTCAAGCATAATTATTTCTGCCCTGCTGCAAATTTCCTTTAGATCCCTGAAACTCCTTGACTGTCCGCTTAAAGAGCCACTGTTCATTCCTGACCAGATACAATCAGGACCTCCTGCTTTATTAGTAGTGAGGTTGTTTAGTTCCCATATCTCTATTCTTCTTTCATAATTCCATTTAATCCATTTCCTGTATGACTGATCAGTCCAGTCCTTACTTTTCGGCAATGACAGTCCTGTTTTTGCCCTGAAACTGTCACTGCAATTTCTGCAATAACAAACTGATTCCCTTCCCATTCCGCTCCAGCTGTTGTCAGTAAATCCTTCAGGATGGTATAGATTCGAAATCTCCGTAAGGACATTGGGTATATGTTCATTGTAATAAGGACTGTTAACACAGGTAATGTAAAGTTCGCCGGCCTTATAGGGTTTTCCCTCAGAATCAATTGTGAACCAGTCAGGATGAGCCTGGTAGAATTCTTCATGTGCCCTGTTGGAATCCATTCTGGCAAAAACCGCAATCCCATCCTCATGAGCAGCTTTACATAGTTCTCCAAACAGATCCCTTCCTTTAAGGTATTTTGCCTGCTTGTGAAGCGGCACTTTACTCGGGTAATAGGCAACAATACCACCTGCATTTATTATTACACCATCAACACCGGTCATTTTCCAGTGTTTGCGCCACCAGGCAATGTCGTACCCGGGAGGGTCTTTCTCAGTAATATTTGTCTGGCCCCAGCGTGTCACTTTTCTGTACCATGGAATTGCATCCATTTCCTTATCGGACCTGTCATCTGACTTTGAAAGATTCAGCAATTCTGGTGAAGCAAGCCAAACAGATGCAGCTGCAGTGTTTTTGATAAATGAACGGCGGCTTTCGGTGATCCTTTTATTCCCGTCGAGAGCATTATTCTTCATATCAACTAATATTTATCAAAAGATAGTTAAAATTTCAATACAGACTTTAACCTGGCATTAACCTGGCATTAACTAATTATTTTAAGGGAAAATGTAACATTTGTATAAAAGTAACGTCTTTTACTATAACTAACCTGAAAATGTACTGATATGGACCATCTAGTCTTTCTCGATTCAAAATACAATGAATTTGAGAATCTGCTTCTGGGAATCAAGACTATGATTATTCGTGGTGCACAAAATCTCAGGATTCCATATGGCAGTGTTAATGAAGGCGATACACTCTATTTTGTGAACAGCAAATGTGAGGGAGAGATCAGGGCACGCGGAAAAGTATCTTCTGTATTTTGTTCAGGGATGCTTACAGTTGAGGAGTCATTCGAGACTATAATAAGGAACCAGGATAAACTTCAGCTCCCGGATAATCAGTTTGAGAAGATTGCCGGTTGCAGATATCTGGTGCTTGTAGGAGTTGAAAATACAGAGAAAATTACTCCTTTACGGATCGAATTGAACAGACTAAAGGAACTGGGCGACTGGTATACTGTTGATAATATAGAGGAATATATTTTATCTGGTCACGGAATAATATCTGCCTGACAATTGTCTAATAACTGTTTTAACTTCTTAAATCACCTATTATGGAAACAGGTATTAAAAGATCTTTTTTTATCAGGCTGCTCTCATTATCATTTATTCTGATGGTGGCATTTTCATTTCTTGCAAATGCGCAGACAGTCAAAACAAATTTTACGGGCACCTGGGCAATAAATGAGGAAAAAAGCAATCTTGGGGACGGACCCAGGATGGGTGGAGGCGATATCACAGCCAAACAGGACGGAAATATTCTGACTGTTGAGCGTACCTTCACTAACCGCGATGGTCAGACAATG
>CALMJY010000014.1 GCA_937864815.1 uncultured Bacteroidota bacterium | reverse complement strand
GGACAAAGGGAAAAGATATCCAGGTAAAATGGCATTATGATGATGATGACATGGATATGCTTGAAGTAGGAAGGGAGATGTCGAGAATGTCTAAATTTCCGTTCGAATATGTTTCGAAGGATATAAAATAATATAATTCCCGAATGTTGACTTTCCTGTTCTGACCTTCCTGTTAAGAAGTGAAGAATCAGGTTACATTTTTATCCCGACTATCAGAATATCATCAAGCTGGTCATTCATACCTCTCCAGTCATTGTAGTTTTTCTCCAGTATCTCCTTTTGTTCAGGCAATGAGTTATTATGAATATTCAGAAGTAACTTTTTAAAATTCTGAGACCTGTAGGTTTTCCTGCTTTCACCCCCCATCTGGTCTATATATCCATCTGTAAAAAAATAAACCAGATCATCCTTTTCGAATTGCATCTCTTTATTGGTAAATGATATATCCTCTTCCTCATATAAACCTATCGGCATATTATCTCCGTTCATCTCAATGATTTCTCCTTTTCGTACAATGTATAATGGTCTGAATGCACCGGAGAACTGCAACTTGCTTTTCACTTTATCAATAACACACATAGCTATTTCCATTCCATCCCTGGCCTCTCTGTTCCTGCCAGTCTGGTGAAGGGATTTTATCACATGGTCCCTGAGCTGATTCAGGATTTCATTTGCCCGTATTGTTACAGATTTATTATGTATTTCGTTCAGAAAAGATACTCCGAGCAGGCTCATGAACGCACCGGGAACGCCATGCCCTGTGCAGTCAGCAACTGCAATAACTATCTTATCATCTTTTACTCCAAGCCAGTAAAAATCGCCACTGACAATGTCCTTAGGTTTGCTCAGAATGAAAAATGATTGAAAATGTCTTTTAAACTCTTCTTCCCGGGGTAATAAAGCATTCTGTATCCTTCTGGCATATTGTATACTGGAAGTGATTTCACTCTTCTGGGCCTCAATCATCCTGGTACGGTCAATCACCTTCTGTTCCAGGGTCTGATTAGCCTCTTTAAGGTCATCTATCAGTTTCCTGTTCTGCTCCCTCAGATAATATGTTTCGAGTCCCTTATCAATATTAATCTTCAGTTCCTCCCTGCTCCATGGCTTAGTTATGTAACGATATACCCTTCCGGTATTAATAGCCTGTATAATTGCTTCAATATCGCTGAAACCGGTGAGGATCATACGTATACAATCCGGGTAATCAGGAATTACCTTTTCCAGGAACTGAATTCCTGTCATTTCAGGCATTCTCTGGTCAGTGATTATCACGTGGATGAGATGCTTTTTCATTATTTCGAGTCCCTCCATCCCTGATTTTGCAAGGTGAACTTCATAATCACGTCTGAATGTGGAATTGAAAACAACAAGATTATCTTCCTCATCATCAACATAGAGTATCGGCGGCAGAGATTTCTTATTACTCATAAAATTTTGTTTTATATTAGTAAATGTTCCTAACCTGTTTTTTAACTGATTTCCTGACTTACAGGAATTGAAATAATAAATTCGGTTCCTTCACCAGATTTGCTTTGCACCTCAATGCAGCCGTTATGTTTCTCTATAATTCCCTGGCTGATTGAAAGCCCGAGCCCTGTACCCTTGCCAACTCCCTTTGTCGTAAAGAAGGGATCAAAAATCTTATCTTTCAGGTTTTCAGGAATTCCATAACCGCTGTCTTTAATGCTTATACGTATACATTTTTTAAAAACAGACGTACTTATTTTAATAACTCCTTTATTATCAATGGCATCGATGGCATTCGACAGAATATTCATAAAAACCTGGTTAAGCTGGCCGGGATAACATTCGATATGGGGCAGTATTCCGTAGTTCTTTTCTATTTCAATCCTGTTTTTGTATTTATTGCGAAGCAAAATAAGTGTTGAATCAATCCCTTCATGAATATCTGCTGTTTTAAGTATATCCTCATCGAGACGCGAGAATGTCCGGAGCCCTTTCACAATTTCAGTAGTTCTCATTGTTCCGTTCTTAATGCTTTCTATAAGCTTATTTATTTCCCTGATCGCCTCCTGGTATTCGATCTTCTTCTTCAGCTCTTCAATCTCTGTTAATTTGCCGACAACATTGTTTACAGTTACTTTGTGATAGATATCCAGAACCTGCTTGATCTCATCCAGATTTCTAGATAAAGATTCAACACCGGCACTTATGAAATTTACAGGATTATTTATTTCATGTGCGATACCGGCCACCAGCTGACCAAGCGATGCCATCTTTTCCGACTGAACGAGCTGTGTCTGTGCCTGTCTAAGGTCTTCAAGGGTTTTCTGGAGTTCATCTTTCTGCCTTGTCAGCTCCTCGTTGATAGTTTCGATTTCCTTTTTCTGCTGCATGACCTGGGCTGTTCTTTCATGTACTTTCATATCCAGGAACCGCTTTGCTTCGAAGTTCTGAAGCATTGCACTCATCTGCTGGGTGAAGACCATGAAGGAGGGTATCAACTGATTTGTGATCTCGTCATAATATGCTCTTTTTGAACGTGATACCCCACCTGTTAGCATCCCATGAAATGTTCCATCCTCATCATAATATGGAGATAAAATTACCTTATATAACCCGGCGGTTCCAAATGGAACTGAATCAGGTTCGACCTGTTCAATTATCACCTTACCGTTTTTATGGAAACCTCTGGAAGAGATCCATCCGCTATCGAGCTGACAGTTTCTATGTGTGTCATCGTCAAATCCGAATAAGGATTGAACTATTAGCATGTTTCTTGTCTTATCGAACACAAAAAAAGCACTGCACTCCACTTCGAAAGTCTCTACGACAGATTCTATAGTTATGTCGGCGAATTCCTCAATGCTTTCGGCAGCAAGTACTCTCTGGCTGTAGGTCTGGATAGATTTGAACCGGGAAAGGTCGCGGTCGAGCTTGCTTCGGGCATCGACAAGGTCCTGCTCTACTTTCAGGAAGCGGATTATCTGTGCCTGGAAGTCGTCACACTTGGTTTTTAGTTCGTCGTAGGATGGTTTGTTGTCCATATTTTATGATAACTCAGAATATTTATTTGAATGGTGTGGGGTGTGGGGTGTGGGGTTTGCGGTGTGCGGCTACCGGTTTTCCTTATACCTTATACCTTATACCTTAAACCTCATACCTCATACCTCATACCTCATACCTCATACCTCATACCTCATACCGCATACCTCATACCTTCTTCCATTCTCTCATCTATAAATTACAAACAATGATGAAGAAATCTGCTGGAACCAGGCTTCTCCTGAGAGCATGACAAATTCGCCGGCAGAGTAAAATCCAAGCCATGGGATATCTTCTCCTTTGCAAATCGGGGCCTGCATGTGGTTTGTAATTTCATCCTTCAGGATTCTGTCGAGGCTGAACCTGCCACGTAAAACACAATCGGTCTGGAAAACTGCCAAAGGCTTTCTTCCCTGAAGTTCATCCACAATTTTCTTTACCACCAAGTCAACTCCTTCAAACATCATTTTTTCATCTCTTTTTGTAAGGTACAGTTTCATTCCAGCGGGACATTCCACCGGCAATAAAATACTGCCATCATCATTTTTACCCATTATTACAGAAATAAGGTATTTACTGTCATTCTCCTTCCATAGTTTTTCAGGGATAGTCCGCGCAAAACCCGAAATAGGTAATAATTGCATGGCTGTGTATGATTCAGGAACTCCGAGTGTTTCTGCAACCTTTTTCCAGGCTGGTTCTCCGTTGAATTCACAGACAGTATTACCTTTCGATTCAGTTACTTCCAGAGGCATACCGTCAAGTACACCAAATCCATGATTTGCGTGATTTATAAATTTCAGTGTTGGATCTGCATATCCTATCATCACAGCTCCACTTTCAAGTACTTCGTCATCAAAGAACTGATAGCTAGACATAGTCGCACCAGCTTCTTTCAGGTTTGCCAGTGATGTCATCGCAAGGCCTCCTGTAACTGGGACTTGTATTCCGAAAACAGATTTAATGCCATCCAGAGATTTTTCCACAGGCAGGAAATCATCAGCGCCTGAAGGAAGGAAATGGATCATGTTTATTTTCGGATTTATGTTTCTTAATTCGAGTGCCATCTGTTGTGTAGCCGTATAAGGGTCACCTGCAGCATGGGTTTTCCTGCAGGTCATTGCAAATTCCTCTTTTGGCCCTTTTATCGCCATTATAGCCAGTGCCTTCATCGACTCATCCACACCATTCTTACCTACAACACCACCACAGGAACACCCTGCGATCCTGGCATCCGGAGAGAGCTTATGAGCTTCCGCAAGAAGTTCTTTGAAGTTGTGTCCCATAGCTGAATGTATAATTATGAGATCACAATTAAGGTTTGGTTCGCCCTGCAGGGCATTTTCAAGGCATTCAGTGATGGCTCTTTTTGAGTTCACGATGTTTGTGCTGGCGGAGAAGAACTTGAGCATGGTTTTAGTTGGTTAAGTGAGATATTTTTTGTTTCGTGTTTCGTGTTTCGTGTTTCGTGTTTCGTGAAGTTGAATGTTGCAAGTTGCGTGTTGCGTGTTGCAGGTTGAATGTTCCGGGTTCCGGGTTCCGTGTTCCGCGTCTTGCGATCCACGCTACCTGCTCCATGCCCCATGCCACAAGCCGGTCGCCGGTAGCCGGATTTATTCCCTGTAGATTACAAATAATGTGGAAGAAAAATTATTAATCATGTTATGTCCCCCAACCATACCCAGTTCACCACCGGAATATAAGCCTATATAAGGGATATTTTCCCCTTTACATATCGGGGATTGAATCCGGTTTATGAGCTCGTCCTTCAGTATCCTGTTAAGACTAATCCTTCCCCGTACCACGCAATCTGCATGGAATACGGCAAGTGGTCTGCTTTCCTTTAATTCCTCAAGTATCTTTTTTACCAGATGGTCCAACCCATCAAACATTGTCTTTTCATCCCGTCGTGTCAACCATATCCTTTGACCATCTTCACAGGTTATACCAACTTTGATACTATTATCATCGTTCTTCCACATTATTCCAAAAGGAAAATATCTGCTATTATACCCAGGCTGTAGTTCTGGCGGCAGTTCCTTGGCGAATCCTGCTATTGCCAGGGCTTCCATAAAATATGAAGTTTCAGGTATGCCTAGAACCTCTGTCAGTTTAATCCAGGCAGGAATTCCATTGAATTCATGAATAATATTTGCTTTGCACCTGGTTATAGTCAGGTTCATACCCTCAATAACCCCGAAACCATGATTTGCATGGCTTACAAACTTTAAAGAAATATCTCCGAATCCAATCATTACAGCACCACTCTCGAATACCTGGTCATCAAAGAAATGAAAGCAGTTTACAGCTTTAAAGTTGTCTAATGCAACACCTCCGAATATCGGTAAATCTGGACCAAAAACAGATTCAATACCTTCAATTGCCCTGTCAAATGGTTTCCATTCCTGGAATGAAGGCAAAAACAGAATCATTTTGATATTTCCATTCTGGCTCTTAAGTTTCTGTGCCAGATTAGCTCCTTCCAAAAAGCTGTCAATATCATCCTCTTTTAATTTATGGCAAACTTCAAACTCACTGGCAGGTCCCTTAACAGCCATTATTGCAAGTGCAGTCATAGATTCGTCCGGGCCATTTTTCCCTATTATCCCGGAGCAGGTACATCCTGCTATTCTCGCCGATGGAGATAATCTCCTGGCTTCGCTCAGGAGATCCTTGAAATTATGACCCATTGCTGAATAAATAATAATAAGGTCACAATCCAAACTGCCCTGACCTTCAAGGGCGTTTTCAAGACATTCGGTGATTGCTCTTTTCGAGTTCACGATGTTTGTGCTGGAGGAGAAGAACTGGAGCATTTTTTATAAGTTTAAAGTTCAAAGTTTAAGGTTCAAAGTTGGGAGACCGAAGACCGAAGTTTTTTTCTTCCGACTTCTGAATTCCGACTATCTGTAAAGTACAGTTAAGGCAGAGGAAAACTGATGAAACCTTGTCTCTCCTCCAAGCATTGCATATTCACCTCCGCCGTAAAATCCCAACCAGGGTATATTATCATTCTTCCTGATTGGTGATTGTATCCTGTTTATCAGTTCCTCCTTAAGAATCCTGTTCAAACTTAATTTCCCTCTCAGGGCACAGTCGGTGTGGAATACTGCCACTGGCATCCTGCCTGCAAGTTCATTCAATGTAATGTTGACTATATTATCAACGACTTCAAATATTTGCTTTTCATCTCTCCTGGTGAGATAAATTTTTGTACCTCTCGGGCATGATATTCCGGCATTAAAGCTTCCGTCTCCGTGGTTCTTCATCGGAGTGAATAAAATGTATTTGCTTCCATATTCCCGGTGGAGAGATTCAGGCAATTCCAATGCAAAACTGGCTACAATAAATGCTTCGACATAATAAATTGTCTCAGGCAATCCAAGAGTACCCGTATACTGCTGCCAGGCAGGTTTATGGTTTAATTCATAAATACGGTTGCCTTCTGACTTTGTTACCTCAAACTGCAATCCTTCGATGACCCCGAATCCACAGCCTGCATGGCTGATGATTTTCAGAGTTGGATCTGCAAATCCGATCATAAGTGCCCCCCTTTCAACAACCTGATCATCAAAAAAATGAAAAGAGGTAATTCCTTTTGAATTATCGCATGAGACACCACCACAAATAGGAATGTTTCTGCCAAAAATCTTTTTTATCCCCTCCGCTGATCTGTCATGGGGATCCCACCCTACCCATGAAGGCAGAAACTGTATCAGGCTTATGTTTGGATTGATATCTTTCAGTTCCTGTGCCATCAGGGAGGCAGTGATATATGGATCATTTTTGGGCACATCAGTTCTGTGCGTAATTGCGAATTCATTTGCAGGACCTTTGACAACCATTATTCCCAAAGCTGTCATCGATTCATCTGGTCCATTACCCCCGATAATTCCAGAGCATGAACATCCTGCTATTCTTGCAGAAGGTGATAATCTGCGGGCTTCAGAAAGGAGATCTTTGAAATTATGACCCATGGTAAAATATATAATTAAAAGGTCACAATCGAGGTTACCCTGACCTGCAAGGGCGTTTTCAAGGCATTCGGTTATGGCTCGTTTTGAGTTAACAATACTGGTACTTGCTGAAAAAAATTGTAACATCTTTCAGAGTTTTTAAAGGTTCAGAATCAAGATTTTAGAACAGAATGGTTAATACTTTTATAGATGATAATTACTCCAAGTCCGTTATTCAGAAAACTGTTCAGGGCCCCATAACTTTTCAAAACCATGCTCTGATCAGATTAATATCTTTTGCCATTTTTTATATAAAGTTATTCAACTTAATAATACAAGTCAAGTTTATTTATTTAAGAATTAAATGAATACGCAGATTCTTTTTACATTTCAAGGAAGTAGATTGTTGCTGAAGATCTGAAACACCTTTTAATAATTGAGTATTGTTAAATTTTTAACAACAGATGAATTGTCATGTGGCAGAAATAGCTTAACTTGAATTGTTCACAGGAAAATAAACAATCTGATTTTTCAACTAAAAAATTTTATCCTATGCACTGCAAACTTCAAAATCTGCCGGTCGCAGTCGAAGCTCCCGGCACAAAAATGCACATGCAAACAGGCTGGGGAGGTATGGCTGTTGCTTATAATGTAATGCCGGGTGCCGATTCCAGGCCTATGCTCAAGGGTCTGCCCAACGACAGCTGTCCTGCTCCTCACTGGGGTTATTTGATTAAAGGATCCCTGAAAATGATTTATGATGATGGAACGGAAGAGACCATAAGCGCAGGTGAAGTATTTTATATGCCTGCCGGTCATAATGGTATCTCAACCGAGGAACTCGAATGGATCGAGTTCAGTCCGGAAAAAGAGCTCCAGCAGGTCTTTGCACACCTGGCAAAGAAATAAAAAGGTTTTAAACACAGAGGACACAAAGGTTGCACCGAGGACACAGAGGTAAATCTCTGATTATTATTTCTTTGTGTTCTTTGTGTTTTATCTCTGTGTTTTTTGTAGTTAATGGATTTTGACTCTTCCTGAACCACTCTGCATGTGGGTAATTCCTTCTTTTCTGATTAACGCTGTTCGTGCTGGCGGAGAAGAGGCTACTTTTTGCGCACCAGAACATATATGGATGAGGTATAAAAAAGTAATTCATTCCTTCCATTAAGCGGGATGAGTTCGCCTCCTCCGTATATTCCGAGCCATGGAATATTATCACCTTTGCAAATCGGATACTGGAGTCTGTAGGTAATCTCCTCCTTCATGATGCGGTTAAGAAGTGCTTTGCCCCTTCCCGAGCAGTCGGCATGAAACACGACAAGGGGTTTTCTTCCCTCCAGGCGTTCCCGGATACTGGTCATCATCATGTCCACGCCTTCAAAGACTCTTTTTTCATTACCCCGTGCCAGATACAGTTTTGATCCGGCAGGAATACTTTTATTTGTAAACAAGCTGCCATCCGGCTCAGGAGCAAGGCCTCCCACAACACGAAACCGGCTGTCATAATCCTTACAAATTCCTCCCTCTATTTCAGTGGCAAGACAAGCGACAGTAATTACATCCAAAGGTGATGTAGAATGAGGCAACTCGAGTTTATCCATCAGAAATTCCCATGGATTTTTCCCATCCAGCTCTAACAGATGATTCTTTTCTGATCTGGTCACTTCAATCGGATTTCCAATAATGTCAAATCCCACAGTTGCCTGACTAATAACTTCAATTGTGGGATCAGCAAATCCTATTATTACAGCACTCTTTTCAAATACGCTTTCACCAAAAAACTGGAAGTCAGAAATGAGTTTCCCATCTATTGAAATTCCTCCAATTATTGGCACTTCCCTTCCAAATACAGATTCCACCCCTTTAATAATCGAGTCATAATCCCAGGTTTTGCCAGAGGGATGTAACAGGATAAGATTGATTCGAGGATTCTTCTCTTTCAGGTCCATTGCCAGTTTTGCACTGTAACCGTAAGGATCTGAAATAATTGAAGATTCGCTTACTGATACAGCGAATTCTTCTTTCGGCCCTTTAACTGCCATTATTCCAAGAGCCTTCATCGATTCATCAGGGCCTTCCCTGCCAATAATTCCACTGGCTGTACATCCAACTATTTGTGCATCAGGAGATAAACGGTGAGCCTCACCCAGGAGTTCACTGAAATTATGTCCCATTGCCGAATTGATAATAAGAAGATCACAGTTAAGGTCAGGTTGTCCGGTAAGGGCTTTCTCAAGACATTCAGTTATTGCTCGTTTCGAGTTCACGATGTTTGTAGAGGCGGAGAAGAACTGTAGCATATTTTTTAACTTCTATATTTTTTCCATAATCAGATCAGCAGCAAGATGAACCGCCTGTTTTATCACCCCGGGGCAATGTTTGTAGGCACCGTCTTTCGAAACCTCAGCATAATCTTCCAGTTTTGTCAGAACATATTCCTTTCCGGTAGTATGCTTAATAACATCCCTGCATCTTGTTGATCCGTAAATATTTTCAAATGCCTGACAGAATTTTCCGGATGGTTCTGTAGAAAATCTTGCATTCTTTTTATAATCAATTTTAGGTGCTTCAAATGCCAGCCCGATTGCCATCAGGCTTCCCGATACTGCGCCGCAAGTCTCACCTCTGAAGGCTATTCCCGGGAAGCTTGCCAGGGCTCTTACAACGACATCGGCTTTCCACCCGAATACTTCATTCAAAGCATAAAAACTGGTCTGCGAACAGGCCCCGAACAGAGGCAGATACTTATCCACCAGTTCATCAAGCTGCTTGTGTACCTCTTCTTTGGATTTTTTCTTTTTAGTCTCTGCAGGCATTGTCAAACCGAATGCTGCTGAACCTAGTGCCACAGCAGAAGCTGATAATATAAATTTCCTTCTGGACGTCTTTTGGATTTTCATAAATATTTCATTTGTAAGTTACCGGTAGCCAGTAGCCTGTCGCCTGTTGCCTTTACTTCACATGCACACAATGTACACCCCTTCCATCCATCCCGGGCTGGAAACAAGCGTCATCTGATATACAATCTGATTTTTTAAGATTTCCTGATTTCCATTTCTTAATCAGATCAGGCTCTCGGATAAGTGGACGGCACATGGAAATATAATCTGCGACTCCTGTTTTGACCAGATTGTCTGCATCCTCAAAAGTCCGGATTCCACCAACCAGGATAACAGGGATTCCCATTTTTTCTTTCAGTCGTCTTGCAGCTTCGACATAATAGACATCTTTCTTTGAAACTGGAGAAAATGATGCATCAGCATTTCCGGTCATCAGTGCTCCAATGGTACCGCCACTTATTTCAATTGCATCAACACCTTCCTTTTCAAGCATTTGTGAAACAAGGATCATTTCATCTGTATTAAATCCACCGGGCAGGAAATCATCTGAATTGATTTTTACCATAACCGCAAAATCTTTACCTACAGCCTCTCTGATACCTTTTGTGACCTCCAGTACAATCTTTGCACGGTTTTCAAGGGAGCCTCCATATTCATCTGTTCTTTTATTGAAGAAGGGCGAAAGGAACTGGCTGAGCAGCCATCCGTGAGCCGCATGGATCTGAACTCCGTCAAATCCTGTTTCTTTGGCTATTATTGCTGCATCCCTGAACGCAATAACAATTTCATAAATTTCCTCTTTTGACATCTCCTTTCCCATTTTTCCATCGGGAGTTTCAAGAACAGAAGGTCCTAAAGGTGTAGATCCGGTAAGTATCGGGGCTGAAAATAATCCACCATGTACTAGTTGAATAGCAATAGATGATCCTGCCCTGTGAACAAAATCTGTCATTAATTTAAGACCGGATTTCATACTGTCCGCATAAATTCCCATCTGTCCCGGAGCACAAATCCCTGTAAGCGAAACATAGGTCATTTCACTTATTATTAGCCCGGTTTCTCCTCTCGCAACCGGCAGCATTGAACTGATAAGTGAAGGAGAACATGATCCGTTAATACTAGCTTTACCCTGCCATGTCGCTGACCAGATGAAACGGTTTTTAAGAGGGATAT
>CALMJY010000013.1 GCA_937864815.1 uncultured Bacteroidota bacterium | reverse complement strand
TGAGTTTTCACTGAGTTGCACTGTTTTTCTTTGTTGCGCTGGCGCCAATTTGTAATTGGTGCCATAATAAAAATGGCAAGGAGTAAAGGATTTAGATAAACAGTGGAACTCCGTGGAAACTCCGTGTCACTCAGTGGTAAATAAGAATGAATTCAATCAAAATTATTCCTACTTTAGTAGAAAACCATCATCTATGATCAACTCAATTTATTTCAGGATCTTAAGTAAACCATTCCTTTTAATATTATTCTTTTACCCATCGTTTCAATCTTTAATCTCCCAGGACTCTGTGAAACCCGGCGAGTTCATTATTGAACCTCCAACTCTCACCAATCTTGGATTTGAATGGTACCTTACAGGAGATGACAATCGAAATGCATCGGTCATGGTTGAATACCGGATTGCAGGTTCGAAGGAATGGAAAGAGTCACTGCCCCTGCTCAGGATTGGCAGTGAAAAAGTCGGGAGGGAGACTGAACACCTTGATTACACAACACCGCATATGTTTGCCGGAAGCATCCTGGATGTTAATCCGGGTACTGAATATGAGTGCAGATTCACAATGATGGATACTGATAATGATATAAGGGAAACTAAAATTGTAAAGGTAACAACTAGAACAATACCCGAAGCTTCAAAAGGGGGACACATACTTCATGTATATCCGGCTAAATGGAACGCTGAGAAGAAAGAACCAAACTTCTCAACACTACAGGGTGCATATTATGGTTCAGGTACCGGTGACTGGTCAGTCGTGAGGGAAAGGACAATACAACCCGGGGATATAATAGAAATCCATGCAGGCCTTTATGAAGCTGACAGATCAGATTATGTTAATCCTGAAGGAGTGCCATTTGATGGCACATACTATCTGACTGTAAAGGCAACTCCTGAAAAACCAATAGTCATCAGGGGAGCAGGTGACGGAGAGGTAATTTTCGACGGAGCAGGCTGCCGTGTCCTGTTTGATGTTTCTGCAACTGAGAACCATATTTTTGAAGGGATTACTATAAGGAATACCGATCTGGCATTTTATGCAGGCAACAAGCATATTAACGGAGCCAGGAATCTTACAATAAGGAATTGCCGTATGGAGGAAGTTGGAGAGGGTATAATAACCGAATTTGCCGGCTCAACCAACTTCTATATTGCTGATAATGTAATTATAGGGAGAGATGACAGGTACAGGCTGCTTGGATGGGCAAATACCAGGAGCCTCTACGGAGCCAACAAAATGTACAGCTACATAGGAATCAAGGTTTATGGCTCGGGTCATGTGATCTGTCACAATGCAGTTGCCTATTTTCATGATGCCATAACCGTTTCCACTTACGGTACACCTGAGAAAGAGCAGGCTCTTAAAGCTGTTTCAATTGATATTTATAATAACGACATGCATCTTATGGCCGATGATTTCATTGAAGCTGACGGAGGAGTTCATAATATCAGGATTATGCGAAACAGGGGAGTAAATGCTGCACAATGCGGGCTGAGTGCACAGCCTTTATTCGGTGGCCCGGCATATTTTATCAGAAACGTGATTTACCATGTCCCGGTAGGAGTAGTACTTAAGTTTATGGCAAAGCCTGCAGGTCTGTATGTCCTCCACAATACGTTTATAGCTGAAAATGGAAACAGTCAGACATTTTCAAATTCTCATTTTTTCAATAACCTTTTTATGGGAACCGGAACGCCGGGAAGACCGGTAGCAGTATTCCCATTCGCGACAAGCTATTCAACATCCGACTATAACGGTTATTGCCCTAATCCGGGAGAAAACAGTTACAGGTGGGTCTCTCCTGCTGCAGGCACTTCAACCGATTACTCAATCACCATACAAAAGGAGGGTAAATCTTTCAAAACCTTAAAAGATTTTTCAAATAC
Source organism: uncultured Bacteroidota bacterium (assembly GCA_937864815.1). GTDB lineage: Bacteria > Bacteroidota > Bacteroidia > Bacteroidales > VadinHA17 > LD21. The sequence goes on along the minus strand of CALMJY010000013.1, from coordinate 9,125 downwards.
AAGCGGACTTGACAAACACAGTATTGAACTGGGCTATAACATCTTTGAAAACCTGAAGGCTCCGGATCCGGCAAAACAAGGTTTGATATATCATGCTGCAGATTTCAGTTTTATTCTGAAACCAAAATCCGTTGCAGTGGATGCCGGAGTTAAGATTCCCGGCGTAAATGATGCTTATTCAGGTAAGGCTCCCGACCTGGGAGCAGTTGAAGCAGGTACTCCGGAGCCAGTCTATGGACCAAGAGGAGAAATTAACAGCAGGACTTTCTACAGATGACTTAATTTAAACCTCATCCCCAACAAGGATGTAGAAAAATTTTAATTTTAACCACTGAGAACACAGAGTTCTCACAAAGGACACAAAGGTATAATATTGATTATCTATTCTTTGTGATCTTTGTGCTTTTTCTTTGTGACCTCTGTGGTTAATGGATTTTGGATTTTTCAACACCCAAACAAATATGAACAGGTTACGATGTGCTAAATCCTAGCCAGGGCAATACTGAAAGCTTCTGTTAATTAATTAACAAGAGATTTCTGGAATATTCTGAACCTTTTTATTACCTGGCCTCCAATCCGTTCACATTCAGCCCTCATGCGTGTATTCTTCTCGAGGATAAGGTGCAGGTCAATCTGTTCCATCCTGTAATCCATTGCTGCCTGCAGCATTTTTACTGCCATAAGTACATCAAGTCCTTTGTTCCTGTAATCCTTTCTTACTCCTCCCAGAAGCATCAGCAGCTTTTTAGATGTCCTGAGGGCAATAAGTACTCTGATTATTCCCAGTGGAAAAAGCTTCCCTCCCGACTTTCTGATAGCTTCACTTATATCCGGTATGCCAATCGCAAATCCGACTACTCCGTCAGGGGCTTCCACCGCCTTTACAAATTTTGGATTAAGAATCATCATATATCTCGATGCCATCTCCTTCTTTTCATTATCCTCAAGCGGAACAAAACCATAGATCTCTGAAAAAGTCTGATTCATCAGCTCGAGAACAGGGACAATGTAATTTTTAAATTCCCGCTTGGAATTAAACTCTACCACCCTGTAACCATTGTTTTGTGATACTCTTGACAGAATTTTCTGATATACTTCAGGCATTTCCCGGGGAACTTTGGCCAGATAATTGACAAGGTCCTCTTCCTTTGAATAGCCCTCCCTTTCTATCATCTCAGGCATATACCTGTCGTTTGTCGGACAAACAATAAATTTCCGGTGCTCAAATCCTTCAATCTGAAAACCCTGGGGATCCTTGTCGGAGAAGCCCAGTGGACCGACTAGTTTTACCATGCCTCTCTCCCTTGCCCATTCCTCCACCTTGCTTATAAGTGCATGTACAACTTCCTGATCTTCATATGATTCCATGAAACAAAAACGCCCGTTTCTTTCATTATGGATCTCATTATACCTGTTGTTGATGATACCCATTATCCTGCCAACAGCCTTTCCCTCTCTGTATGCAAGGAAGAGTATCGTATCTGCATACCGGTATGATTTGTTATTCTTTTCATCAAATAACAACCATTCATCTGAATAAATCGGTGGAAGCCACGAAGGATTGTGTCTATGAATCTTTGATGGAAGATAGATAAAAGTACGCTTATCCCTTTTTGTAATAACCTGGCTGACAATTACCTCTCCCATTTTCAAGTATATAAGCTTTCTCTTTTAATCAATAGGAAACCCACCCCTCTCCCCTCCCAGGAGGGGATTATCCTTAAGTCACTCTTATTCTAAAACTCATATCTCATATCTCCCCTTCTCCCCATCTCCCCGTCACAATATTCCCCACTTGCTCAAGAATCCGAAATGCCACAACAAATATACAATAGCAGTCAGACCAAGAATTACCATAAATTATTGCATCGCCGTTAAATTTGGTATTGGCAAATATCCTCACAGTATCGGATGTATTCTCAACTGTTAATGTTTGAGCATCTTCTTTGCCAAGGTTTTTCAGTATCTGCCTGGCTGATCCGAGAAGGTTTTTACCATCTTCACTATTATCGTTAATGGAACTCAACTCAAGACATTTGTTGTCCTTTAGCAGCTCATCAGGATTCTTAATAAGGGAAGTAAGCCATTTTACCGCTGCAATGACCTCCGGAACTCTTATCCTGTCATCCTTATCAGTATCAATAAGTTCAAGTGTCTTATAATCTATTTCAAGTCCGTAAACAGGGCAGCTCAGTGCTGTCCAGAGTTTCTGGTCAAGGTGTTCAAGATTAACCAGGTCTTCCCCTGTTTCAATATTTACTCTGTTTACGCCGCCTACTCTCGAAAAACTCCAGGTATGAGAACTGGTTGTCTGACTCAGAAAACTCCTTGGATTCATGTCGCTTTATTTGGTTTTACAATACCGATTTCTAACATGACAATATACTAAATTAATAGTTCCGGTTCAATTCCTGATCCTGATTTTTACGCTCGCTTTTTGCTATCTTTGCGCCTGATTTTTAATAAACTCAACTTTTTAAAAGTAAATGATGTTTTCCCGAAGGCACCTTGTTGTCGCAATATTCATGCTCTTAATTATTCTGCCCGGCCTTAATTCATTTTCACAGGTATCCGAGAAAACAATCATTACAGGAAAAACCACGGATGAATTAACAGGTGAGCCCCTTCCTTTTGTATCTGTAATCCTTAAAGGAACTACGGTGGGAACGGTTTCAGATGGAACAGGTAAATACCTTATTGAAACAAATGCCAGGGCCTCTGAAATTGTATTTTCTTTTATTGGTTATGAAACTGTATCAAAGTCCTTCACTCCCGGTAAAGTCCAGAATATCAATGTCAGCCTTAAACTATCCTCAATAAATCTCGATGAAGTAATTGTAACATATGAAAGGAAGGCATACCGGAATAAAGGCAACCCTGCTGTGGAACTCATTCAGAATGTTATTGACCATAAGGAAATGAACAGGATTGAATCCTTTGACTTTCTTGAATACAGAAAATACGAAAAGGTACAGTTTGCCATAAGTAATATAAGCGATGAATTCAAACAGAGTGGCATGTTCGACAAGTTCAGCTTTGTTTTTGATAATCTTGACACAACAAAACGCATTGGTAACGCAGTCCTTCCCGTATTTATAAAGGAAACTCTGGCCTCTCATTATTACCGGAAAGATCCTGAGTCAACCAAGGAAATAATTCTGGCTGAAAAGACGCTGGACCTTGAAAAATACATAAATAACAGAGGGGCAGCAAACTACCTCAACTATCTTTATCAGAACATAAACATTTATGATAATGAGATCCTCTTTCTTACAAACAAGTTCCTCAGCCCTATTGCAGGTACAGCTCCGGCCTTTTATAAGTTTTTCATTGACGATACCCTTGTAGTAAACGATATTAACTGCATCCGGATGTTTTTTGCTCCGCGTAACAAATCTGACTTCCTGTTCCACGGTTACCTGTACATTACAATGGACAGCAGCTATGCCGTGAGGAAAATAGACATGGGGATCAATGAGGATATAAATATCGACTGGGTGCAGAGTGTAAGCATTGTCCAGGATTTTGAAAGATCGCCCGACAGCACCTGGATATTGTCAAAAGATGAGATCTCGATAGACTTTGGAGTAATAAAAAATACTACCGGGCTTTATGGCCAGCGTACAATATCATATAAGGACTATATTATCAATAAAGAAATCAATGAAGATATATTCAGGGGCCCTGATAAGCTTATCCGGATTGATTCTTCCTCGGCTCAGCCTGATTACTGGGAAGCAAACCGGCTGGTTCCTCTTACAAAATCAGAAAGGCAGGTTTATTCAACAATCGACAGTCTCAACCAGATGCCGGAATTCAGAAGGAGGATGGATATAATAACCATGTTTACCCAGGGCTATCTTAACCTTGGAGATATTGAACTGGGACCGGTATTCAGTTTTTACAGTTACAACAGTGTTGAAGGATCAAGGATAAGATTCGGCGGGAGAACTACCACCACTTTCAGCAAAAAAATAACCCTTGATGGCTACATGGCATATGGCTTTAAGGATAATCTCATAAAATACGGAGGTGGTGTCACATATTCATTAACCCCCAGGACAATTTATCAGTTCCCTGTAAAATCCATTAAGGTCAGCTATCAGAAAGATGTCAGGATACCGGGACAGGAATTACAGTTCACTCAGGCAGATAATATACTACTCTCCTTCAAGCGCGGGGTGAATGATAAATATATGTTAAACAACATATTCAGGGTAGAATTTTTGCATGAGTTTGAAAATCATTTTTCGTACCAGCCGGGATTCACTTTTAACCGTCAATATCCATACGGCACACTTAATTTCACATCTTCATTACCATTCTCTGCACAGGGTAATATAAGTTATATTAACATATCCGAACTTTACCTTAATCTCCGCTGGGCTCCGAACGAATCATTCTACCAGGGTAAGCAGAACAGGGTAAGTTTCCCTAATAAGCATCCTGTAATAAATCTTAAAATAGCCGGAGGATCAGGGTTCATAGGGAATGATTATGATTATCTGCGACTTCAGTTCAATATAACCAGGAGGTATTATATATCCATAATTGGATATACAGATGTGGGTCTGGAAGCCGGGAAAATATTCGGACAGGTTGCCTATCCCCTGCTTTTTATGCACAGGGCAAATCAGACTTATGCCTACCTTAAATATTCCTATAACCTGATGAATTTCCTCGAATTTGTCAGCGACCAGTATGCGTCTATTAACATCGACCATAGCTTTAACGGTTTCCTCCTCAACAAGGTACCACTGATTAAGAAGCTTAAACTCAGGGAAATAGTGACTTTTAAAGCCCTGTATGGCAGTCTTGCTGAAATCAATAATCCTGATTATCAGGATAATCTCTTTCTTTTCCCTGCAGATGATGCAGGCACACCACTGACATATACTCTTACCGGTAAACCATATATTGAAGCAGGAGTAGGTCTCTCAAATATCTTCAGGATTTTCAGGGTTGATTTCATCAAAAGGTTCAGTTATACCGACAATCCGAATGTTGATGAAACCGGTTTCAGGGTACAGTTCAGACTGGATATATAACATTGAACATTTTTTTGTCATTATCTGTTACTGTTATAATTAAAGCAGTAAATGATTTCCTTTAGAATGTGTCAATGAAAAAAACTGACAGATTACAAATCACAGTCGAAGTTTATGTTAAACTTCCGGTATCAAAGGTTTGGGAACTATGGACTAAACCTATGCATATAATTCATTGGAATCAGGCCTCAGATGAATGGCATACTTCAAGAGCCGAAAATGATCTGAGAAAATACGGACGTTTCCTTTACAGGATGGAAGCCAGGGATGGCAGTTTCGGTTTTGACTTTTCAGGAGAATACAAAAAAATTGAGAACCTGAAATTAATTGAATATGTTCTCGACGACAGCAGAAAAGTCTCTATCAGTTTTGAGGAAAAAAACAATGAGACAATTATTACCGAATCATTTGAAGCTGAAGAGATTAATCCGTCTGATTTGCAGAGAGACGGATGGCAATCGATCCTGAATAATTTTAAAAAATACGCTGAATCATCTGAGAAACACGAGATCCTGCATTTTGAAACATTAATAAACAGTCCTGTTGAAAGAGTATATGAGACAATGTTGAAAGAAGATACCTATAAAACATGGACATCTGTATTCAATGCCGGTTCACGTTATGAAGGTTCGTGGGAAAAAGGATCAAAAATAGTTTTCATTGGTACTGACTCCAATGGAGAAACAGGTGGAATGGTAAGCAGAATAAAAGAAAACCTCCGGAACAGATTTGTAAGTATTGAGCATCTTGGTATAATAAAAAACGGTATTGAGATATTAAGCGGATCAGAAGTTGACGGATGGAAAGGGGCACTTGAAAATTACAGCTTTAAATCAGCAGGTGACAAAACGATGTTAGCTATTGATATTGACTCAAAAGAGGAATTCAAATCATATTTTTCAGAAACATGGCCAAAAGCCCTCGATAAACTAAAATCAATTTGTGAATAATTTACTGAATGATCTTAAAAGAAGTTTAAACTTTGAGATAATATCTATAGACATTTGTCTCCCTGAGTTCAAACCCAAGCTCTTTGTATAGCTTATTGGCTGCAATTCTCTCCGGCCGGGAGGTAAGGTCAACCGACTTAGCTCCTGTTGATCTGGCAAATTCCATGGCATGAACCATAAGCTCCTTCCCTATACCCCTGCCTCTGAATGCTTCATCAACGACAACATCTTCAATCCAGTATTTTGTACCTGTAGGTATGAGGTATACAGTTGCCGTAAGCATACCTGCTATTTCCTTATCATCAGTCACGGCAAGAAAGAGATGTGAATTCTTTGACCTGATTAAAGATTTCAGCTGATCCTTTTTTATCGGTTCCACAACAGGATCCAGTTGTGGAAGAAGTCTTTGCAGCGCTTTGAACACCTTCTTATTGAATCTTTTAACTTCATGTATTTTCATAATGCAGAAGTTTATATTTTCTTCCTGATATAGGTACAATCATAACGTCAGGAATGCTGAATAATTGGTTTATCAATTGAATTTTAAACTTTCTTTAAATCGTCAGGTTTATAGATATTCAGAATGTTTCTATTCTGAAGAAATAGGCCGGAGGCAGCCGTGTATAGAGCAACTACAGATAGAATTATAGCCAGCCTGGTCCAATCCTCATCCAAAGCTTTTCGTGCAGCTATATAACTAAGCATGGCTCTTATCCACTCTGCGCCAGATATAATTAATACAACCTGAATAAGCCGTAAAATGATTCTTCTTTTAATTAATAGAAGAAACGGAAAAATGAGTGATATTATAACTAAAATTGTCTGATCTGCTCTGGAAAAATGAGCTGCCAGTAACAGAAAACTCAGCAAAACCGGAATGAGTCTTATGATTATCATCGCCTTGTTATATAAGAATCAATGCAAAGATGATTATATTTTTTGAACTTGTATCAGATGAATATCAATCAGTAACTGGAATATTATTAAAGGTGCTTTTTTATTGGTCAGGGTAATCTGAATCTTCGGTAATCTGCCAAAAAATACTACATTTGATACAAACCGAATTGAAAATAAGATATTTTTCTAATGAGTTTCTGTGATAAACTAAATGTAATAGTCCCGCTATATAATCCCCATGATGGCTGGGAAGACAATTTCATGAATTCAATATCCGAACTCAAAGATGAATTAAAAGAAACTGAGCTTACCGTAATCCTTGTAAATGATGGTTCAACCATTCATCTCAATAATATTGAGGAGATGACAGATCGTTTCAAATATTTAAAATATTTTTCATATCCGTTAAATAAGGGCAAAGGAAATGCAATCCGTTACGGGATCACTGCTTCAGAAGCTGATTTTTATGTGTATACGGATATCGACTTCCCCTTTGGACATCAGATTATCTCACAGACTTACAATGTTTTAAAAACCACTAAAACAAATATTGTCATTGGTACGAGGGATTTATCCTATTTTAAAACCCTTCCCTTCAAAAGAAGAATCTATTCTTTCCTGCTGAAAGAACTGAATTATTTTATAACCGGTTTTAAAATCAAAGATACTCAGGCCGGACTTAAGGGACTTGATAACAATGCAAGGAAAATCCTTTCTGACACAAAAATTAACACCTTTCTTTTCGAGCTCGAATTTCTGAAGAATAGTGTGAAACAAGGGCTTTCGTTTGAATTTATTAATGTCAGTTGCAGACCAGGTGTAAAATTTACAAACTTCAGGGTCAGGGTCATAATCAAGGAGTTAATTAGTTTGTTGAAACTGCTTTTTTAATTGGAGACACAAATTCTATTAACATTTGATCTGGAGGAATTTGATCTTCCTCTGGAATTCGGATGCCACATCGCGGATGAGGATCAGATTAATATTTCCAATGACGGGCTTAAGAAGCTTTCTGGGATATTGTCCGGGTATAATATTCCGGCTACTTTTTTCACAACTTCATTTTACGCTGAGAAGAATAAGGAGCTTGTAAAAAGTCTTTCTGAAATACATGAAATCGCATCACATTCAAAATACCATTCCCGCTTCAATGAATCTGATATAGCGGAATCAAAATCAGAGCTTGAGAAAATAACAGGAAAACAAATCTATGGGTTCAGAATGCCCCGATTTAAAAAAACCGATCTGAGTCTTATTAAGAAAGCAGGATACAGTTACGATTCTTCAATAAATCCTACTTTTTTACCGGGACGCTATAACAATCTGACATCACCAAGGAAAGTTTATCATGACGCAAGCACCAATCTGATTGAAATACCGGCCTCTGTCAGTCCCCTGATCCGTTTTCCCCTTTTCTGGTTAAGTTTTAAGAATCTTCCTTTACCTTTTTATATATATCTGTGCAAAAAGACGATGATAAAAGACTCCAGTATTCATCTTTATTTTCACCCGTGGGAGTTTGCTGAGCTTGAATCTTTTAATATACCTGGATATATTAAAACTCCCTCAGGGGATTATATGTGTGAAAGGTTTGATAAGTTTATTGCAGTATTAAGGGAAACTGGCGATTTTACAACAATATCCGACTTCCTGAAAATTAGAAGTGTATAAACTTATATATCAATCATTTCTGCGAATCCAAAGATTTCCTCCTGTATAATTCATACTCTTTTGTGTCAAGATTAATCTTCTCATAGTTTTCTTTAATTGTATCAGAATACAAAGAAGACGATATCAGCAGATACTCGTGCTTATTGTTCAGATCCATATCCAGACTTACATCCTTGTACCTGGCATAGTAGGTAAATAAGCTATAGTTTTGTCTCATTTCAGGAAGGATATTTATTGTACTGTTTTCCTCGAGATGGGGCAGAATTACTCTCATATCCATTATCATGTTCTTATCACGGTTAATCTCTTTGGAAAAATAAACCGACAACAAAAAGCCTGCAGAGATGGTAACAAGTCCGAATATTTTAAACACCCTGAATCCCAATGATTCATAATTGATTTTTTCAATAAGTGGCTCAACATAAGGATTCATAATGAAAGCGAATGAGACAGCAAAAAATGGAAGGCTGAGATAAACGAAGTATGTACTCTGATCCATGGTAGTCAATATTGGCAATATTCCTGCCATACCAAGTGAAAAGAACACCAGGGAAAACAG
>CALMJY010000012.1 GCA_937864815.1 uncultured Bacteroidota bacterium | reverse complement strand
ACAGAGATCACAAAGAAAAAATAATCAATGCTTTACCTCTGCGAACTCTGTGAGAACTTTGTGTCCTCTGTGGTAAAAAATAACCTTTCAACAATCCAAACACACCGAAAATAAAATAATACCTATATGTTGATAAATTTTGTGTCATAAGGAATCTATACCCTATCATCTGTTAACCTATATTGTTAAATTTGCCATCCTGTTACGCTGTTATCTATGCAAATTAGAAATACTGACTACCTGAGCGACCTGAATGAGACACAGAAGGAGGCGGTGCTTCATACCGAAGGACCATCGCTTGTCATTGCCGGTGCAGGTGCAGGTAAAACAAGAGTCCTTACATACAGAATCGTACACCTACTAAGCAAAAAAGTTCCTGCAGGCAAAATACTTGCACTCACTTTTACCAACAAGGCAGCCCGGGAGATGAAGGAGAGGATAACCAGGATAGTCAGCCCTGAAGTTGCTAGATATCTCTGGATGGGTACTTTCCACTCAGTGTTTGCAAAGATTCTGAGGATGGAGGGGAGTAAACTCGGATACAAATCCAACTTCACAATATATGATACATCTGATTCAAGGAGTCTAATCAGGTCCATTATTAAGGAGCTGAATCTTGATGACAATATTTATAAGCCCGGAGTGATAGGAGCAAGGATCTCATCAGCCAAAAATAATCTCGTCACTGCCAGCATGTACGCCGCCAATTCATCATTCCAGGAATATGATAAGTCGAACAGGATGCCTCTGCTGGCGGATATCTACAGAACCTATGCCTCAAGGTGTTTCAAGTCCAATTCAATGGATTTCGATGACCTCCTGCTGAATACCAATATCCTCTTCAGGGACTTTCCCGAAACTCTTGCATCATACCAGGAACGTTTCAATTATGTTCTGGTTGATGAATACCAGGACACAAATTACTCCCAATATCTTATTATACAGAAACTGGCTGCAGCTCACCGGAATATCTGTGTTGTTGGCGATGATGCCCAGAGCATCTACTCCTTCAGAGGAGCACGGATCGAGAACATACTGGAATTCAGGAATGACTATTCTGACTATCAGTTGTTCAAGCTTGAACAGAACTACCGTTCAACACAGACAATAGTTAATGCTGCCAATACCATCATTGCAAATAATGAAGGCCAGATCCAAAAGAATGTTTTCTCGAAGAATGAACCCGGAGAGAAGATCCAGGTGTTCCAGGCGATGACCGATTCGGAAGAAGGCTTTAATATTGCCTCGGATATTTTTGACAAGCGGTTTACCCTGAGGCTCAACTGGTCAGATTTTGCAATTCTGTACAGGACCAACGCCCAGTCGAGGATTTTTGAGGAAACTCTCAGACGAAAAAACATACCATATAAGATATACGGCGGACTTTCATTTTATGAACGAAAAGAGATAAAGGATATTCTTGCATATTTCAGGATGGTAATAAATCCTGAAGATGAGGAGGCTCTTAAAAGGTCTGTCAATTATCCCAAACGGGGAATCGGAGATACAACAATAGATAAAATATTTGAGATTGCTCTTTCACAAGATGTTTCTCCATGGAAAGTACTGTGTGAGGCTGGTAAATATCCTGACCATTTCAATGCAGGAACCGCAAAGAAACTATTTATGTACAGGGATATGATCAATCACCTGAGAAAAGATGCAGATAATACTGATGCATTTACAAAAGCCAGGGAAATTGCGATGGGATCGGGTATTACGAAGGAGCTTAAGGATGGAAAATTGCCTGAAGAGATAAGCCGTTACGAAAACATGGAGGAACTGCTGAATGCCATTAAGGAGTTTACTGAGGCGGCAGATACAAACGGAGAACCAAATATCCTTGAGGCTTATATGGCAAATGTTTCTCTTCTTACTGACCAGGATACGGAAAAAGAGGAAGACAGGAACAAGGTCACCCTCATGACAATGCATTCAGCCAAGGGACTGGAATTCAAGCATGTATATATTGTGGGTATGGAAGATACACTCTTTCCCTCACCAATGTCGAGCGGATCGGCCAGGGAACTTGAGGAAGAGAGGCGCTTGTTTTATGTTGCCGTTACACGGGCTGAGAAGCAGGCAACACTAAGCTATGCTCTTAACAGGTACAAATGGGGTAACCTTGAAAGATGCAGCCCCAGCCGTTTCCTTAAGGAAATTGATCCTAAATTCCTTGATTATCCTCAGACCGGTGGAAAACCATTCAATGGTGTATCCCGGCCACCTGCCAAACCGGCACCTCTGAGTGAGGAACCTCTGAAATATGTTCGGCAGGATAAACTGAAGAAACTAAATAAAACAGATACAGTATCCTCTCCCGGTTCAATGGGCAGCGATCCTTCAATCTTTGCCGAAGGTGACATGGTTCATCATGAGAGGTTTGGAAATGGGATCATAATCTCAATTGAAGGTGACTCTCCCAATACAACTGCCTCAGTTAAATTCGATACCGACGGAACAAGAAAGCTTCTGCTCAGATTCGCAAAACTGAAAAAACTTTAATGGATCTTACCTGATTTCCTTCATTTCACCTGTTTTAATAATGAAGTATTTCTCCTTAAGCGGTTTCGACAACCTGATCTTTACTTCATCGGGATATCCTTTTGCCCAGAAACGATTGCCTTCATTTAAAGCTACCGTGCTATGATGCTGGGGAAATATGTAATCAGGTTCAAGTGCATTAATAAGAATTACAGAATTGTCAATATACATATTGTGTTCTGTAGGTGAAAAGAAGAGGACATCCACCTTTTTCAGAAACAAATGATCCTCAAGCAGGTACGTGTCACCAGGCTGAAGAATTCTTTTCCCCCCTATTGTGAAAAGGTAACCACAGTCCTGAAGATTGGCATCATAATAGATTGCAAAATTAGAGTTGCCGTGTATTGCCCTTAGAGGATCAACCTTAATCCCCTTTATCTCAAATGATTCCCTTGGTTTTGCAACAACAATCCTCTCTTCAGGTATTCCGTATTTCTTTGCAGCGTCAAGACAACTCTCAGGCAGAACAAACATACATGAAGATTTTTTGATAAGGATCTTTGCAGTGAATTCTTCAAAATGATCGCCATGTCCGTGAGTTATAAATGCAATATCAAGGAGAGGTGCAATTTCTTCTGGAGTTACCGGAGCAGGTGAGATCCTTCCCCTGTTTTCAAGGAAAAGGTCTGTTGATATTACCAGGTCGCCTGATTTGATTATCCAGCTCCCCTGTCCTATCCACCAAACAGCCATTCCGGTGTTATGTTCCTTAATCTGATCGATTGTGTTCTTATTCTGCCCTGAGACTGAAATTCCAAAGAAAAACAGAAGCAATACTATACCTGAAATTCTCATATACAATGAAAATTGATCAACTATAAAACGAATAAAACTTTAAGGTATTCTGCTATTTCTTATTGTCATCACCCCATTTAACCTGTCTCAGAGAGTATCCCTTAACAGAAATTGAGTGGTTATAATTCTCATTTATTTCCTTGGTCTCCGACTTCATTGTAAGTTTACCCTTTTCATCGTAAGCTTCATTGGCTAATATAACACCCTCATTGAACAAAGGACTTTGATAATAGGCATTCATCTTTGTATTTTTCCAGCCACGCTTATCAATTTTAATACGCGAATCGGTTGTATACCAAACTTTTCCTTTGGTATTATCATCAGGATCTACATATGAATATTCATCACATTTGTACCCGGCAATCTCTCTGGTATTTCCAGTTTTGGTATAAACAGGAGGTGTGTCTTTCTTTCCCTTTTTATCTGTTGGTTCAGCACCTTCCTCCGGTACTGCAGATATCACACCCATTTTCATACCGTTTATATCTGTAAGCATGAGGAAACACTTGTTTTCACCATCCATAACCATATTTGCAACAACAGGGACAGTTTCACCTTCAGCATTCTGAACCGATTTAGTCTCCATACCCATACTTGGATGGTTTGCACTATAATATACATACATATCAATCTTCATAGTCTCATCCTTATCGTAAGTCTCGGAAACCATATATATCCTTGAGGTAAAACCGTAAGAATCATTGTACTTAAGATCTACCTTATTTGCAAATAAAGAACCCATGGCACCTGCACCTGCAGCCTGTCCACCGTCATTACCTGCTGATTCCCCGCCTTCCGGCTGGTTATTGTTCTTTTTATTCTCTTCTTCCCGTGCTTCTGCCTTTGCACGTGCCTTCTCAGCTTCCTTATTTACGGCTGTATCTATCTCCGCATCAACAGACTTATCAACAGACTTGACCCCGGCATTTACAACCTTATTCATTTTATTTTTAAGTAAGCTACCAACCTGAGCGGATGATACTGCAGGAACCAGAATTGCTACGGCAAAAAGTAAAAGAAATCCCTTTGTTTTCATATAAAAAGTGGTTTAAGAATAAACTATAAAATTACTTAAATTTTTGTTTAAGCGGCAAAAGAGGTACCAAAATATTTACCTCACCCCAAACCCCTCTCCCATTAATACCTCACCCCAAACCCCTCTCCCAAGGGAGATGGGCTTAAGAGCTATTAATCAAATAAATACCCCCTTCTCCTCCGGGAGAAGGGGGCAGGGGGATGAGGATATACCTCTATGCAGCAACAACTTCTGGTTCAGCCGTTTTATTCATTTCCCTGTTGACCGACTCATACAGAGAAGCAAAAGAGCTTGATACCCAGATAATTGCAGGTAATACACCAACAATCAGAAGGATGAATCCGAATAATATAATAAAGAATGATGCAAATCCCATAAGGAATATCTTCCATCCGTGTCCGCGGGTCATTTTCCAGCTGAGTTCAACAGCTTCAATCGGATCGAGTTTCTTGTCCATAACAATATAGGAGACGAATACAAGACGGCACCCGATTATTATTCCGGGGATCAGCAATGCAAAAAGGCCAAGCACCACAAGGGCAATAACAAGCAGATTTGCCAGGACAATAGAAAGATAGTTCTCCATGAATCCCTTTACAAAATATTCAAAATCGGGCTTAATCTTTCGTGCAGCCTGAACAAACATCATATCACCGCCAAACTGGAATACCGGGGCTACCAGAAGTGCGTATAAAAAGGCCAGAAGAGCAAAAAAGGCAGCAAATAATCCAATAGATGCTATACCAAACAAATGTTCCCAGTTGTCTGCATCATCCCAGTTCCAGTTCCATGGGGCTCCATGAAAGTCACTGGCATCCATTTTGAAATCAATAAACTTGTATGGTCCGGTTATAATTGCAAGGACAACCACCACAAGGAATAACCTCAGAAAATTATCCATCATTACCTGCCATCCGGCTCCGAAAGCATTTCTGAAACCAGGCTTAAGATTGTAATCATTATTTGTTTCCATTTTTCTATTTAGTTTAGTTAATACTCGGGTTAATGATTATAAGGCAAATGTAAACCGGAGTTTTCTGACGGATTTCATACTATAGTATTGAATTATATTTTTCCTACTTTAGTATGGATGACAATACTTTAGTAGTATTTATATTTGAACCTCTCATTTAAAGGGATTTTCATAACTTTATACGATGTTGCTTTATTTCGTATATCTCATTTTCATACTGACAGTCGCCATGGCTGCAGGAGGAGTAATTCTGTCGGCAAAGCTTCAGAAAAAGTACGATCATGACCTGTTTTCCTCCCTGCTGTATTACCAGGTATTCATTTATACATTTGGCTTTTACGGAATATGGGGTCAGGTACTTATCAGGTCATTTTTACCTGCATACCTGTCGGGTGATGTGCTTACCAGGTTTTATGATATTTCTCTTCTTCTTGGTTTACCATTTGTGATCTTTGCATGGATGATGCTCCTGCAGTTTTCTTCGAAAATCTCAGGAAACTTACGGAATAACTGGTTTGTCTTCGGATTCCTTTTAATTAATATCCTTGTTATAATTCTACTGGGATATCTCACAGGCAAATCTGTATCAGTCGGCCCCCTTTACCTTGTTAAGTACTACTTCATAATAGCCAATTTTGTATATACGGGTGTTGCATCTATACAGATATTTTATTCAGGGAGAGGAAGTTTACTGGCGAGTACAAATGAAAGGAGAAAAGTTGCTGCAGGAGTTTTTATCATTCTGCTCGTGCAGTCGGTGATATTAATTTTGTTCAATGCACAGACAATACTGGGATTCCTTTTTGTCCTTTCATATTTTGCAGGAAATACATTCCTCCCATTCTATATTACATATGGGATGGAACTGGAAAAATCCTCAAAAAACTCAGCAACTGATCTTTCATTTGAGGGTTTCTGCAAAAGATACGAGGTATCGCCGCGTGAAAGTGATATTATCAGGGAGATATGTAACGGACTGAGTAATAAGGAGATCTCGGAAAAATTATTTATCAGTCTGCAGACTGTCAAGGATCATACCCACAGGATCTATATCAAGACTAATGTGAAGAGCAGGGCACAGCTGATGAATCTGGTCAGGGAAATTGGGGGGAAATAAGGTCTTGCGGTCCGTTAATATGGTTGACTTCCGGTGCTTTTATTTTTTGTCATAGTGATAACGACATGCATATATCAGAAGATCATTATCCTCAATTTTATATACAATTCTGTGCTCATGGTCAATTCTTCTGGACCATAATCCAGCCAGGTCAAATTTTAGAGGTTCAGGCTTTCCAATGCCTTCATATGGAGATCTCAGGATATCTTTTATGAGGTTGTTTATTTTCTTAAGGATCTTTCTGTCCTCAGTTTGCCATGATGTGTAATCCTCCCAGGCATTTTTAGAGAATATTATTCTCATTGCTCTTCAATCAATTTACGCTGGGTTTTCTTCCCGGTTTTCATTTGTTCAATTGATTCAAAGAGTCGTCTTGAATTTTTCTTAGAGCTCAATAAGTGCAAAGTCTCCATGATCGAATTGTACTCGGCAAGTGAAATCATGACAGTACCTTTCCCTGATCCCCGTTTGATGATGAGAGTTTCGTTGTTAAACTCAACATTATCCAGGTAGCTCTTTAATTCGTTCCTGAACTCCGAATAGTTTGCAACAATCATAAATGTAATTTTAAGTATCTGTTTAAGTACAAATATACGTACTTAAAATTAAAATTCCAAATAATATCATGGAATCTCATCAATCAGCCAGATAATCGTTTAACAAAGTCAGACAGCAGCGGATTTGGTCGGAAAGTTTGGAAGGAATCTCAATTTTACATTTAGATTGTTCTGTGGGATTGTTCAATTTCAGAATGTATATAGAAAAACCCCAATTATTGTAAGAAAAATAGCTTGCAGGGCTTCAGGTATTGTAGAAACAGTAAGGAAATTGGAAATATACATCATAGAGGTTAAAGGTCTGACAGATTTTTAAATGTATAACCTCTACAAGGTAAAACTGCTATGGGGGACATATTCTCTAATGTATGGAGCAGGGCACAGCTGATGAATCTGGTCAGGGAAATTGGGGGGAAAGAAGGTCTTGCGGTTCCCGCTGAAGCGGGATCTACACTTCGTTTCGACTTGCAGTCTTGCAGTCTTGAGGTCAAGCCGGATGGTATATTTATTCTTCAAGTAGTGATTCAATTTCTTTAAGAAGTATTTCAACCGGCTCAAATAATTTCATTGTCTGCTCTTTATCAAGGTCAAAGAAGTCCCCATAATCACCTTTGTGTCGCAAATCAAAAATTTTTGCATAAGTTTTGCCAATTGCTTTCTCAACCTTACCTGTAATAATAAAATGTTTTGAAAATTGTCTTTTTACTCCTGAATGTGTAGTGGCGTTTTTATTGTTTTAATCATAAAACTACTCCCTCTTTTTCAATGCTTTGGTAAAGCGGGGTTATTTTATGTCTGGATGTCCAAACCTTATTATTATAAACAAACATTGAAATTATTTCACCGGTTTCTAACTCGAGATCAAATAATTTATCTCTGAATAGTTCCTCCTTTCGATTTGGATTTTGGCTGTTGACAAGAATTAAAAGGTCCCAATCCGAATCCTTTCTGGCGTCACCTCTGGCTCTTGAGCCAAATAAAATCACTTTAGCTTTCGGATCAACACTTTTTATTTCAGTCCGAATACGAGTTGCCAGATGTTTATCCTTTTCATTCATAATGCAAAATTAAAAAAAAAGTTTATTTATCCGAAGTTGTCTTCGACCTAACACTTATTTATAGTGACCAGATTAGCAACCACCAACACCACACTGAATCAAGACTTTTCCATATCTGTTTGGTTCTATTGCACTTCCTCTACCCTTATTCCCAAAACAATGTAATGAGGCATTTCATCAAATGCCTTGCTTGAAAATCCGGTTCCATTTCGCTTTCCATGCAAAAGCGTAGTACAATTTTTTTCAATAGAAAATTGTATAATAATTGACAATTTTAAATAATACTGAACGACTTTTATTTTCTTGCCAGGGCAAATGTAATTGGTACCATATAATAGACACTTACCGGTTTACCATCCTGATAACCCGGAGAAATACTTCCATTCAACAAATTTACAACTCTGATTGCTTCATTATCGAGAAGTGGATGGATACTTTTCAGAATTATGGGTTCTTCTATATTTCCGGATTCATTGACAATAAACCGTACTAGTACCCTGCCTTCAACGCTGTCTCTTTTTGCAGCTTCAGGGTATTTTGCATTCTCAGCAATGAATTGTAACATTCCCATATCATCATCTTTATATTTAGGCATTACTTCAGATACGATATATACATCATCTTTTAATACTTTATCAGGAAGTTCAAATTTCACGCTTACTGATGATTCAAAAGGTCCAAATGCCTTATTATTTTTGGGAGGGTCCCATTTTGGTGATTCCAGACAGGTCTTCTCAACTGCTGCTCCAAGGAGCGGATCTGGATTACCCATAATCATCACTTTTTCAACAAGGTTATTCTCATTTACTGTATAGTTGACCCAGACTCTTCCCTGAATTCCATTTCTTATTGCTTCTTCGGGATATTTTGTTTTGCTTATAATGTACTCATTAAAAGCTATATAGCTTTTGCCATTGAAAGTGGGATAATCATCAGCTTCCTTACGTCTGTATGGAATAAGCTTAAGCTCCACAGCTTTCTCATAAGAGTATATTTCGACAACACCATTTTTTCCGGCTTCTCCGTATTTATCTGTTGCTTCCTTTCCCCTGAGAAACTTAAATGAGCCAATATTTAGTCCCAATTTCTGGTATATATCTGAAGGTGATTGTTCAGTAATTTTACCATCAAAATAAACAAGGGGTTTGGGGACCTGAACATTTGAAACAGGATTTGGATCCCTGTATTCCTGATCCTTTATCAGACTTATTTTCATTTCTGAAGTCAGATCTGGTTTCAAAATCTGTTTTTTATACCCTAAGAAAGTAAATATTAAAGCTGATCCTTCTTCTATATCCAGAAGCTGAAATTTTCCATCAATATCTGTTGTTGCGCTCCTGGAATATCCTGTAGTTCCTGTACTCATAATCATTACACCCTGAATCGGTAAACCTTCTTCATTTAGGACTACTCCCTTAACTCCTTTCTGAATGATCAGCGGAGCTTCAGAAATAGTAAGCGGTTCCTTTTCTGTTATGACATACTTATATTCAGGTTCCACAAATGCATATGAAAGTCCAATAACTACCGGGACAATTATCAATGTTTTCCATGCAGCTTTCCTGGTTGTTGGTTTAGTATTTATCATGATGATCCTGTTTTTTAATTCACTGTTGAAGGTATGTGTCAGTGCAACTGATTTTGGTGCACCGGCTATATTCAGAAGCC
Organism: uncultured Bacteroidota bacterium; assembly: GCA_937864815.1. GTDB lineage: Bacteria > Bacteroidota > Bacteroidia > Bacteroidales > VadinHA17 > LD21. The sequence goes on along the minus strand of CALMJY010000012.1, from coordinate 1,252 downwards.
TGTACTGATAGTCCTTTATGCTTCTGTTTGAGAGAGATAAATGGTCGGCCATATATTCATGGTTTAGAACCATGTATCGTTTCAATAGCCATGCAAAAGGGTTAAACCACTGAAATGCTAGGAACATTTCACTCAGCAGCAGGTCAAATGTATGTCCCTGGCGAAGGTGGGCAGATTCATGATCAAGGATATCGTTATAATTACCTCTCGTGTATTCTGATACAGGAATTACAGCATAGGGGAAGAATGAAAAAGGAGGATGATCCTTTTCCGAGATAAGCACTGTTGGAAATTTCTTTGAAATGATTACTCCTCTTCTTATAATATTACAGGTACTCAAAAGACTAATCAAACTCCGGATTACCATAATCACAATACCTACAAAATAGAGCCATGCAAATGGTCTGATAAGGTTGAAAGATGTCAGTGAAGTTGTTTTTGCAGTATTGATTGAAGCTACTGCCTGCAGATTACTTTCAGTAAAGCCTGACATATCAGGTACTGTCAAAGACTGTTGAAGAGAATCAACAGTTACTGTATATGTAAGCAAGGGAACAATCACAGGAACGAGAATGGATAGTATCAGAATAATCCTGTTCCTTATATAGAATGTATCCTTTCTGAAAAAAATCAGGTAGCTTATGCAGAGCATGGCTGAGCCTGCTGAAACCTTTAGCATATATAAAAGGAAATTATCCATCATCTTCTCCTTTCTCAATTATTTCAATCAGTTTTCTGAGATCATCAGCATTCATCTTCTTCTCATTTACAATAAATGAAACAACATTTTTATACGACGATCCGAAGTAATCGGCAACCACATTCTTCATGAAAGCTCTCCTGTACTCTTCCTTCTTTATCACAGGAAAATATTCATGGTTCTTGCCGTAAGCCTTATGAGAGACATATCCCTTTTCCTCGAGTCCCCTGATTACAGATGAAAAGGTAGTGTAGAGTGGTTTCGGTTCAGGATGGAGGTCTATCAGCTCTTTGATAAATCCTTTCCGGGCTTTCCAGAGTATTTTCATTGCCTCCTCTTCTTTTCTTGTCAGTCGTTCCATAATAGTTACTGTTTTTTCAAAGATATAACGTATTTATTAGTTTGTCAACTATTTTACTAATTATTTTACTAATTTTTACGTTGGAGGTCATAAAAAGCAAAATACATTCATCATATATGCCTGCTAATGTGATATATATGATACCTAAATTATAACAGTTTAAAGGATAATATATGTAATAAGTATGAGAT
>CALMJY010000011.1 GCA_937864815.1 uncultured Bacteroidota bacterium | reverse complement strand
CCGCCATTGAGCAACGACGGATGACCCTTAATCGAATAATTAATAAAATTATTGTTATAGTATCCATAGTCTATTGAATTTTAATTATTATGCATATATTCCTGAATAGTTAAATTAAGCTTTTTATTATCTTATACTCCTCAGCAAAACATTTAAGAAATGAATACTTTTCTTCAACATATTGTCTCGCAGTTCTGCCGAGTTTATAAGATAACTCTTTATTTTCTCCCAATTTCAGTATTCCGTTTTTAATATCTTCTTTATTCAATTCAACAATCAATCCATTCCGTTCATGTTTAATTACATTTTCTATCCCTCTTACTTTACTACCTATACAGGGCATTCCACAGGCCATAGCTTCTATCAATGCCTTCGGATGACCTTCTCTTTTTGAAGTGATAACAAATATTTCATGTTCCTGGAGCATGGTGGGCAACTCTTCATTCGGCTGATTTCCTGGTAGATTGAGGCTTACCTTAAGATCCTTTGCAAGCCGTTCTAATTTTTGTCTATCCGAACCTTCACCGACAATAGTTACTGTACAACCTGGAATCTCTGCACATGCTCTTATCAATAAGTCAAATTGTTTGACACGAGAGAGTCTGCCGACTGAAATGATCGATTTTGCTTTTTTCTGAATGCCTTCTATGGGTTTAAAAATATCTGTATCAACAAAATTAGGTATAACCAATATTTTCTCTTGAGAAACTTCATATCTTTTTTGCACCCATACTGAAAGTTCTTCTGTTGGCAATTGACAATACGTTGCTTCTCTAAAAGCTCTTGCCTCAAGACATTGGTATAATTTAACCTTTGGGGTAAAACCCATAGTGGTTTCAAGATATTCTCCTTGCACATATCCGCAACGTAAAAGGATTGGCTTTTTCCAGAATCTTGCAGCATGCGTATAGAATATTGCCCAGTTGCTCTGATTTGTCTTTATTACATCAGCCCATTTGCCAAGGTTTTCGTGAGTCAAATGAAGAAACCACAAAAAATAAGGGGATGGGAACCTTATTGTTTCAATGCCTTCTGGTAATTCAGGGATTGCATCCTTATCGTAAGTCAGAATCTTAACTTTCCAGCCTCTCCTTGCATACTCAACATAGGGCTTGATTTCACGGTTCAAGAGCCCGATATCTTTCCAGGTATTTAACCCCACACCGGGGGTCATGCAGAAAAGAAGATTAGGCATTTACATTTCTTCATGAGGAAACAGCAACGGTATACATCTCTCCCCACCGAAATATTATTTCTTGTATGTGTAATTCTGCTTTCGATATTTCATTGCGGAATTCCTTTTCAGTATATTCGATCTTGTGAGTTGGGTCCAAACGCCATTCAATGCCCAATTCTTTTTTGTACGGTACTAACCATTCCCTTTCAAACATTGGAACCCTGATGAGAACTTGTTTTGGTTGGAATTGTTTTCTAAGATACATTAAAAGCTCTGTCCTTTTATCCATGTGCTCTAACACGTTTGAAAGTATTATGGTATCAAAATGTATGTTATCCTTATAGTCCCTGATATCGCTATGCATAATGCAAACATTTGGTAAATCCGAAAGCCTTGTTTTTGCAGATTTGACATTGTCTTTTGAGATATCAACACCTACTGCAATGGCATTAGTCTTCATTGCAACATCTCTTAATAATGACCCGTTGCCACATCCGACATCCAGAACAGTTTCACCTTTTGAAATATGGTCAACAAAGAATTGATGATAATTAATTAATCGGTGTTTTGGATGAAGCCCTCCTTCCGCTGCGGAGGCAAAGGAACCAATATAAGAATAGCTTAAGTGATGAATTTTAACGAGCAATCTTGTTATCTTTTTAGCAATGATAGGCTTATGAAGAATTTTCTTTATAAATTGTTTCATCTGATAGCTTTGATTCAAACCTACATTCCATCTCCTGCAGAAACTTTATCCTTTTTGCTATTTGTTTACTAATATTTAATGTTGAATACGGTTCACTTGATTTCACAGCCTCTCCGGACCATCTTTTTAATACGTTTTCATCATTTAAACAAATTTCAATATATTCATTCCATTCTTCTGATGTTCTACAGATATGTCCTCCTTTACCATCACCCAAAATAAGTTCATAGGAAGGTACAGGACTTGCCAAGGCAGGAATTCCTTCTGTCATAAAAACTCCAATTTTAAATAGGCTGTGCCCACGGTCATAGTTATTGTCAAATTTCCTTGGTGCAACACAGAGGTCACAGTTGACAATGTCCATAGGAAATCTTTTATATGACCATTTAATAAATTCGTAGGGGACTTCTAATTTCGGTGGTTTTTCTGAGATGACACATAAAGATACAGCGTCATTACTAATCCATGGTTCAAACATATTTAAGGTATGAGCCTTTACCGAAACACCTGACCACCCAATGCGTAGTGGTTTAGAAATGACCTTATAATGCTTGCGTTGTGAAAAATGTTTATGATCGATAGAATCGGAAACAAAAACAACATTAGGATGATATTTATCTGCAATATATTTTAAAAAAGGTGATGCACACCATATTTCATCGGCCAACTCCACTAATTTCATAAAATTATAATGTTGCTCTTTATTACACACACCATAACCCTGTTCATTAGAAGAATATACTTCAAAATAGTTTACAATTACCTCCAGAACAATTTTTGTTCCTTTACTTTTTAATTTTGATGCAAGTTTAACATCTTCATTAGAATATCTTCTAAGGAAAATAGCTATAGCCGGATTTGGAAATAATCTATTTAAAGTGCAATTAAATCCCATTTCTTCCAGATAAGGCACCATTTGAAGTGATCGTATCCAAACTGAGGCTAAATGTTTATCAGGGTTTCTACTCGATGAGGGAACAACCCAGGCTATACATTCTTTTGATTTTCTAAATAAAATACCCATCTGTATGATTTCCCTTTACTTCTTCAAGAACTTTTAGATATTTATTGGCAGCATACTCAATTGAGAATAAATGAAGATCATGAAGTACTTTAATTCTTAAATCTACATATTTATCTTTTATTTCTTCGATTGATTCATTGATGTCACTGAGAATAGGAAGCCCATAATTCCGTGCTAACTCAGTAGTACCACCAGAATCTTTATATAATATGGGTAATCCAGAGGCAAGAGCCTCTAAAACTACATTCGGGCATGGATCGTTTTCAGCTGCATGAATAAAAATATCATTTTGACGCATAACTTCTGCTATTTCAGAAGCAGTCTTAACACCCAGTAGTTTAATTTTTCCAGGCTGTATAGAATTGCACCAGTTGCCTATAAAGGTTAGTTCAATATTCGACAGGTCTGCCACATTAACAAGTGTTTCAAACCCTTTTTTAGGATTACTTGACCAGGAGACAGCAAGTGCTTTTAAGGTTTGTCCTAAACCTTTTGGTTTCTTTGCCGGGAAATAAATACTATTATCAACACCATTATATATTACTGTTGAATTTTGTGGGGTGACATTAAATTTTAAAAAACTCTGTCTGCAGAATTCACTTTGAAATATTGTATAATCTGTTAATTTATTAATTTCGAATTGAATCACATCTGCTTTATCAAAACGCCCATATAATGCAGCTATCCCATCTAATCTATGAATAAGTGGAAGATATTTTTTCTCTTTCTGTCTAAATAAATGTACAAACGGAAAATATTTATGATAATGAGCTACCGTTCCATATTTTTTAAAATCAATAATCATCTTAGGTGAAAGAAGTCTACCAGCACCTAACGTCCAAGAATTGATTAATATAACATCTGCAGAAATATGCGGTCGGTTAATTAAAACATGCCCCTTTTTACAAAATTGGGTAGCAAGAGATTTCAGAAAAGAATTTGAACCACCCCAAGGTCTATTTGTTGTTTTATACCAAATACATATTTTCATTCATTTCTTTGCTAACACAAAATATCCAGTGGATACCATATCTTTTGATTTCGATGTTTTTTCAAAGGTACTTAATCTGTCTCTTATACACATCTGACGCTGCCGACGAAGAGGATAGTG
>CALMJY010000010.1 GCA_937864815.1 uncultured Bacteroidota bacterium | reverse complement strand
CGATTTATGTTGTTTACCTACAGCCTATTCAATCAACCATACAACATAAAGAGAGCAACCCGAACACCTATTTACCTGGTTATTATTTATTCAAAGAATGTCATTTTTTTCAAGCCATTTCTTTACTCTTTCATGATCTGCTTGATATCTGTATTCAATATCTCTTACAATTTTCAAGAATTCAGGCTCATTTTTAACGTTTTCGAACAAAGGATCATTCTTGATTAGGTTAACAGTATACAGGTTACAAATTTTTAGAGCTTGTTCAAATTTATTCTGACACTCAAGGGCTTTGTCTTTTTCACCTCTGAAAGCATATATTGCTGCTAAATCATAACTGATCCTGGCCCGATGCCTGAATGCCCTGTTAAGTTCATTCATCTGCATACAATATTCGTATTGTTTATTGAAATAGTATTCAGATTCCTTTCTGAAACCGTTTTTCCACAGAGCAAGTCCTATACGATGAGTTCCGAAAAATATGCCCTCCCCTAAAAAATCAGTATTGGCAATGATTTTATTGAAATAATTCAGTGACTCTTTAGAATTTCCATTCAACTGATGATAGTAGCCCAGATAACCTGTTATTTCCAAATCAGTGGAATCTATTTTGAAGAGGCCTTCAAGGCATTTAATTGCTTCTCCATAGTTGCCTTTGCTTGCCTCAATAAAATGCATACTTTTCAAATAATTTAATGAATCCCTTTCAAGTTCAAATGCTTTTGAACAGTAATATCTTGCTTTATCTTCTATACCTGCCTGAATCAGTATTCCGCTGATTCCATAATACAATCCCAATATATGTGATCTGTCAAGTGACAGTGCAGTCGAAAAATCATCAAGTGCTTTGACCAGGTCATAGTTGACATAAACTTTTCCTCTTTGAATGTATGCCGAACTGTTGTTAGGATTATATTTGATCGCCTGATTGAATTCATCAAATGCTTTTTCCGTATCACCTGTTAAAGAATAATAATTACCTTTCAGACTATATGCATCCGATAATCTTTCATCAAACGAAAGAGCGATATCTGACAGAATGAATACTGAATCCATAAAACTCTTTTTGAGGAACTCCTTCCAGAAATTCTTTGCGAAGTAGACTTTAGCAAGCCCGGCATATGCCTTTGCAAGAGTGGAATCACAAGTCAATGCCTCCCTGAAAAGTCTTTCTGAATTATCGAGTGATGATCTGTCTGAGGTTATCCGGTACGACTGTAATTCCTCATTTGCCCTATTTAGGAAATCATAGGCGGTAAGATTGCTTGTGGATGACTTTTCAATTATTTCCTTTTCGAATGGCGTAATTGCAGCATTAAGCTCAGAAGCTATTGATTCCGCGATCTGGTTCTGGATTTCAAAAATATCACTGGTCTCTTCAATCTTCTTTTCGTATGACCTTGCCCATAGATGCTTATCTCTCCTTGCTTCGATCAACTGTACCCGGAGCCGGAATTCATCCCCATATTTCTGACCGCTGCCTTCAATTATGTAGTTTACATTCAACTCACTGGCAATTTCACGGATGTTGGGCCTTGTCCTGCTACGGTACTGTTCCACAGAGGATCTGGAAATAACACGGAGTTCCTTTATAGCCTGAAGATTATTCAGTATTTCATCCATAATACCGTTGATGAAATAGTTATTTTTCTCATCGGGGCTGTCATTAAAAAAGGGCAGGACAGCAATCGACTTTTCAGGTTCAGACGAGGGTCTGAAAATTCCAGGCAGGAGAATGATCCCGGAAATGATAAGCATGGCTGCAATCACCATTGAAGTGATAAGCCGGGACTTTCTAACGCTCTTTATTCCGGTACCCTGACGTGATTCACCAGTTACAATATCCGTTTTCTGATCCTCATGATGGATACTGTTTATGATCTCCTTTATCGCAAGAGCAACTTTGTTGACCTGGTCGCGGTAGATCGTATTATTCAGGTTTTCGTTGGGTTTTTCCTCAACTGCCCTGAGAGGTCTGTTTACACCGGCATACCTGTAAATAAACTCAACTCCTCTTAACGCTCCTCCCAAAACAGATTCACATAGTTTGATATCTTCATTGTCCAGGTCATGAATAATTACAGGCAGCATTCTGTTTGCCACATTTCCATTTGGCAATTTAACCTTTAATCCAAAATGATCTTCCTTTGCTTGTCTTAAAAAAGCTTTAAACTCATGTTCCCATGCAAAAGACTTCGGATCACAATATGTACGGGATATGATCGGAATGAAGATGAGACATTTCAGCTTATCTTCCAGGGAGGCGTCAACATCGTGAGTCTCCAACAGTCCATCATGAGGATTGATGTCAAAATAAACACTGATATCTTCTTTAAAGGTGGATTCGAGTTCCCCTTTAAGGTTATTGACAAACTCGGTAACCCAACTGTTATGTTTATTGTCTTTCTGCCGATAGGAGATGAATATATCGTAATTATACCCGGGAATGAGACTTGGCATACAAAACAATCATTTTGTTAAAGTTATGAAAGAGATTGATGCGAGTCAAATAAAAATCCATCCACCCGAGTATTACCCCAGATGGATAGAATCAACACAGTTGTTTTAAGTGGCTTTTTAGATTTTCATGTCAAGGTAAACCATTGGCAAAGCCGGAAAGACTGACCACAGTTATCAGGTAAGTCCGCAATATGAACATTTATCAATTCATCAATATTTTAACACTAGCAGTACTCGGTCTATGGATTCTATCTAAAAATGGTCTGGAGCACTGGCTTTCCTGCCTTATTACTGTTTTCAGTATGATATAGTTACTATCCAGGCTCCGGGCTGGTTTATTGTAAGTCTAAGCTCATAGTTAATCATTGCAGAGTACCACGCATTAGGAGCGGTGAAAGTGAGTTTTCCCCAAAAGGGAAACTCAACCTGCTCATAACCTGTAAATTCCGGGAAGATTTTTTCTGTACCTGAACTTGATTGCATTTCTAAACCGCTTAATGATGTGGTTTCACCTCCTGCTCTTAAAAACCTGTACTTTACATATGGCCGTTCTCCCTCTCTAAAGCAGGTCACCCTGCCTATTCCTGATCTGTATTCAATTATATAAGGTGGTGGAGTCTTCGTATCCATATACTTATCATTTTTCCATTCACCGACCAGAATTGAATCCTTTTCATGATAAATAAATTCATAACGGCCTTTACCATGTCTCATTCCTTTTTTCCACTCTCCGGTATATTTGGCTCCGCTTTTCCACATGTAGATTCCCTGACCTTCAGGATATCCCTTAACAAATTCTCCTTTATAAAAGTCTTCTCCCAGGGCTTCACCGGTGCCATCTGCAAGACCATTTCTACAATCACCTGAATAATTCCCGGCAAGTCCGGGTACAAGAACTTTACAGCCGATTTGCGCACTCAAAGAACCGGCAATTACTAACATTACTATAAACAATATAATAATATTGATTCTTTTCATGTTCACAGGTTTAGTAAAATGCAAATCAAATTACAGCTTCAAATAGCCAAATTTAAGATTAAAAGTAATGACAAACAATTTTATCTTAATGTCAATCAACTATTTTCCATATATCAATTAACTTCCCAATAAGACCTGATATCATTTGCCAGACAAATTGCCACCTGATATCTTAAATCAACTTCAGTAAACTGCTTTTCGTCGCGAAGGGCCGAGCGTTAAGTCCCGACATTGTATGTCGGGATAGTGAGGAGCCATCCGCCAGCTGGCGGAGCAGGGTTGACTATAAATTATTTATCACACCTTCTCCAAAACAACTGATATGCCCTGGCCAACACCTATACACATTGTGCAAAGCGCCCTTTTTGCTGATGAGCGCTGCAACTGATAAGCCGCAGTTATCACAATTCTTGCACCGGTCATGCCTAAAGGATGTCCGATCGCTATTGCGCCACCGAGCTGATTAATCCTCGGGTCATCAAAATCTAATCCAAGTTCACGGATACAGCCCAGCGATTGTGCCGCGAAAGCTTCGTTCAGTTCTATAATGTCAATATCCTTTAAGGTTAATCCTAAACGATTAAGTATTTTTTTTGTAGCAGGAACGGGGCCTAATCCCATTAAACGCGGGGCGACACCTGCAACCTGTACTCCAAGTATTTTTGCTTTTGGCTTCAGGCTGAACCTTTTAACTGCTGTTTCAGAGGCAATGATCATTGCAGCTGATCCATCGTTTATGCCTGAAGAGTTACCTGCGGTAACAGTACCATTCTCATGCAAAACAGGTTTTAAGGATGACAGTTTCTCCATTGAAGTTAATCTTGGGTGTTCGTCTTTATCAACAATGATCTTTTCGCCTTTTGACTTTGTGATTACCACAGGAATAATTTCATCTGCAAAACGACCGTTCATTTGAGAATTTGATGCTTTTTCCTGGCTATGATGGGCGAACCTGTCCTGTTCTTCACGACTTATTTTAAATTCTGATGCGATATTTTCAGCTGTCTCAATCATGGAATCAGTACCAAACCTTTTTTTGAACTCCTTATTCACAAACCGCCATCCTATTGTTGTATCAAAGATTTCCGCAGACCTTGAAAATGCCTCATCAGCCTTACCCAGTACAAAAGGGGCCCTCGACATGCTTTCAACACCACCTGCAATTATTAAATCAGCTTCACCAGCCATTATCGCCCGCGCAGCAATTGCAATGGCATCCATTCCGGAACCGCATAAACGATTTATTGTTGCTCCAGGAATTGTCTCCGGGAAACCTGCAAGCAGAAGCGCCATACGGCCGACATTTCTGTTGTCTTCCCCTGCCTGGTTGGCACAACCTAAAATAACATCATCGGTTTCAAGCCAGTTTATTTCCGGATTTCTTTCCTTAATTACCTTTAAGGGTATCGCTGCAAGATCATCTGTCCGAACCAGAGAGAGAGAACCTCCGTATTTACCCACCGGAGTGCGTACTGCATCGCATATATAAGCTTCAGGCATGGGATTATTTTTTGTGTAGTTTTTCTATTTTAGGTTTTAATGTTCGAAAAGCTCTAAGCATTGATTCAGAGAGAATGTCCACTTCTTTCTGAGTGATTACTGTTGAAAACATACAGGAAAATGTATTTATCATCAGTATTCTTTCATTGAAATATAAATAGTCAAGCAGTTCATTTATTACAGAAACGGTTTCTTCTGCCTGATAAGCCTCACGATATGTATCTGGTGGTGCAGGTGTTAAGTGTAATCGAAACATTGAACCCGCACCGGAAACAGAAGCAGGAATATCAGCAAGTCGTATAACTTCCTTAATCTGACTTACAGCGATATTTGTAAGGGCATTTAGTTTTATAACAGCATCTCTGTTAAATAAATCCATTGCCGTAAAACCGGCAGTCATAGTTACCGGATTGGCAGAAAAAGTTCCGGAATGAGGAAATTTAAGGTTTGGCTCACGGGGATCCAGAATCTTCATAATATCCGATCTTCCGGCAATTGCTCCGACAGGAAATCCTCCTCCGATAATTTTACCAAGGGCTGTAATGTCTGGAGTTACCTTGTAATTTTCCTGTGCTCCACTGTAATTTACTCTGAAAGTAACGACCTCATCGAATACCAGCAAAGTCCCGTTTTTTCTTGTCCAGTCATAAAGAGCTTCAATAAACTCATTTGTTCCGGGAATAAGCCCCACCCTGTGGGGTACAGGGTCAATCATGACGCAGGCTAGCTGGCCGGCATGTCTATCCAGTATGGCAATGGTTCTTTCAATATCATTGAATGGGAAAATAACCACATTCTCCAGAACACCATCAGGGGTTCCGTAAACAAGTGGAACACTGTTGGGATTATTGATATCACCCCAGTTGGAAGGCTTTGATGTCTGACTTACTTCAGCAAAATCATAAGTGCCATGATATGTTCCTTCTGCTTTTGCAATTTTTGGCCGGCCTGTAAAGGCCCTTGATGCTTTTATCATTGCCATAACGGCTTCAGTTCCCGAGTTCACAAATCTGATTTTTTCGAATCCCTTTACCCGCTTGCATAAGAGTTGTGCATAGGCAACTTCAATTTCAGAAGCCAGGGTATATGCTGTCCCTTTCTGAAGTTGCTCAGTTACAGCTTTAATTATCGCCGGGTGTGCATGGCCATGTATGAGTGAGGCCATATTATTTGCAAAATCAATACGTTCGGTACCATCAATATCTGTGATATAGCACCCTGAAGCTTTATCTGCATAATGAGGAAAAGGTTTACGAAATACTGTATTTCTGCTGACACCCCCCGGCAATACCTCGCAAGCCTTCCTGTATATTTCTTCGCTAATTTTATTTTCTGCCATAATGGTAATTGTATTACTTAAGGTGTAATCCGGCCCCTGTATTCTTCTGCAAAAAATCAAAAGTGACGCCCGGCGCAAGCTTGTTTACATAAAGACCTTTTTCTGTGACATCAATGATTGCATAGTTTGTATAAATCCTTTTAACAACATTTTTCCCGGTAAGCGGGTATGTGCAATTTTCAACAATCTTGGGTTCACCTGTTTTTGTGCAATGCTGCATTATTACATAAATATTCTTTACTCCGGCTACCAGGTCCATAGCCCCACCCACTGCCGGTATTGCATCTTTTTCGCCGGTGGACCAGTTGGCAATATCGCCGTTATGTGATACCTGGAAAGCCCCCAGGATACAATAGTCAATATGTCCGCCACGGATCATTGCGAAGCTGTCGGCATGATGAAAATATGAGGCTCCGGGTATAGCCGTTACATACTTCTTGCCGGCATTTATCAACTCATGATCTTCTTCACCGGCCGCGGGTGAAGGTCCCATGCCAAGCAGTCCGTTTTCAGTATGATATACCAGCTCACGCCCTTCCGGCACGTATGATGCAACCAGTTCCGGAATACCAATCCCAAGGTTTACATATGATCCGTCAGGGATATCTGAGGCTGCCATGGCTGCCATTGTTGAGGTATCCCATCCCTTTACTGTTTCTTCTGCCATGGATAAGATCTGTTTTCAGCTATAAGTATAGATTCGTCAAGAGGGTTCCTTACCTCTACCACTCTGTTAACAAAAATCCCGGGTGTGACTATTGACTCGGGGTCAAGGTTACCTGCTTCAACAATTTCAGATGCCTGAACAATTGTGGTTGAAGCTGCAGTACACATTACGGGTCCAAAGTTTCTTGCGGTTTTATTATACACAAGATTCCCATACCGGTCGGCCTTCCTGCATTTAACAAGGGCATAATCAGCCCTGATAGCATATTCAAGCACGTAAGTCCTGCCTTCAAATATCCTTGTTTCTTTTCCCTCTTCAAGTGGTGTTCCCACTGAAGCGGGGGTGTAGAAAGCAGGAATCCCCGCCCCACCGCATCTGATCCTTTCGGCAAGGGTTCCCTGTGGTACCAGTTCAAGTTCGATCTTTCCGCTACGGTACAGTTCCGGAAAAACAACAGAATTCGATGTCTTTGGGAATGAGCAGATCACCTTTCTTACCTGGTGGTTTGCAATGAGAGCAGCAAGTCCTGCCTGCCCGCTGCCTGTATTGTTGCTGATTATAGTAAGATCCGTTGGTCCAAGATCTACAAGGGCATGCAACAGTTCCACAGGGCTGCCTGCTTCCCCGAAACCGCTTACCAGGATGGTTGCGCCGGAAGGAATATCTCTAACGGCAACTTCAACTGAACTTATGATTTTATTTATCATTGGTCACTGTCAGCTTTTACTTTACTCATAAGGCCCTTTCCCAGGCGCATCTCAATCTCATGAAGCTCATCCTCAAAGAAATGCTTATCTCCCCTGAAAGGTTTCAGTTTTGCAATAGTATTCTCCGTTTCATCATATTTAGCCAGGTATACTGTATCAATCCAGTCCATATTCCTTCCTTCATTGAATTTGAGCACAAACAGCTTCTCTCCGTCTATCTCGGTGGTACCCATGAGTGATATCTTTCCAGCCGATGAGGTCATCGTTATATACCTTGAAGGCCTGTTTATGGAGGCGAGTGTTTTGTATACTTTGGAGAATACTTTGTTGATGTCTGCCAGAGGTGTGGTGAAATAATGGTGTTCTCCTGTAGGTCTGGCACAATACATTGAGTGGAAACCGACTCCAAGCACGGCAATTATATTTGCAAGATCTATCCAGTTCCCGGCTGAGGCATCCACATCGACTTTACCATGTTCATCGGTGAACAGACTTATATGTCTCATTATCGGGCTCTGCGTTTTTACAGTTACCTCATAATGTCCTAAGCGGTTAATTGCAGCTATTGTAAGTGGATTGAGTACCTCTCTTGGTGTTGAAAAATGGGCCATCCAGAGAGGCTGAACGCCATTCCTTCTTAGCTTTTTAAAAAGTGAAAGATGCCTGTTATACTTGTTGCTCAGGATCAGTTCCGGCTGGAAAGTCAGCAGCCTGGAACCTATTCTGAGTGTCTTAATATGGAAGAGTCTCTCATCGTTAATGAAAGGAAGGGCATATTCCTCCAGCCTCTCATAGGTCAGGTGACCGGCATCTCCACCGGTGATCAGGACATCTGTTACCTCTTTATGCTGCATAAGGTATCTGTGAACCTGGTCAATGTCTTCCTGGCAGAACATATCTTCATCGTTCCTTACCTGTGCATGCCTGAAGCAATAGGTACAAAATGCAAAACAGTGCTGGGTGCTCTTATCAAAAATAAGCTGGCATGGGGGATACTTATGCTGGCTGCCCGTAAGGATCTCCAGTGAACCCTCGCTGTTTATGAACCATGGCTGGTTTATCTTCTGTTTTCCATCATGTGGATTTGTTTTCAGCCTGTGATCATCCAGAATTCTCTTTTTCTCAGCTGCATTGCCTGCGGCAAAATACTTTTTACTTGTATCAGGATCTATCATTCCCGGCTGTGGAAAGACAAGCTGGAATATACTGTCCTTGTTGTAGTTGTTCCAGTTTATAGCATTCAGTACATGGGTAGTAGCCATGAACCTGTAAACTTCGATAAACAGTTCCCTCTCTTCGGTCTGACCGATTTCAATTCCGTTTGACCGGAGTATTTCAACTATTTTCCTGAATCCGCTGATCCCCGAATACTGTCCCTGCACGTGGAACATAGGTTTCCCCTGAGGCAGGATCCCCGAATAGTCCTTATAGCATGTATGAAGCCTTCTGAGCAGGCCTTCGCTCAGCAGATCCTCATTTTCAATATTCTGCCTGACATCAGCCTCAACCTCCATAGCCTTCAATATTATGCCGGGATCAAATTTCGACAAATGACTCATATGTTCAGGTATTATATGTTACGATTACTCCTGCTCAGATTCTTATTTCCGGAGCCAACTCCAATTTTAATCATTTTTTTGATCAAAAATCACGATAAATCTCATATAATGAAGGATAAAGCAATCAGCTGATATAATCTTGCAGTGCATAAGTCAAAGAATTACATTTAATCAATGCCACAGGTATTTTGTTCCGGTAAGTGGATCCTTCCTGATTTTATCTTTCAGGACAAAGTTTGAATACCACCACTCATAATATGCCTTTGAGACATCCCTGTGTGATTTATCATCAGTAACCGGCATAAACTGATGTGTCTCTCTCAGGGCAAGAACAGAATTCTGTGAAGGGAATCTTCCAATCAGCTCGTAGCTTCCGATTTCCACTTTTCTGATGGACTCAACAGTCCAAAGGACATATACCCCAAGCCGGCATTCTTGCTGAAAATAGGAAGATACCGGATTACGGGGAAAATTGGTAATAATGGTTACCGCATCCCTGTAATCAAGGAGGGCAGGTATATCATCGGGGGTGAAGACAGGCACATTATAAGCTATATAATCACCTGAAATCAGCTTATCAATATAAGTCTTAACCTCTTCATTATCTGCACTTTTTTCACAGCCATAAATAGCAGGAAAACCGAAGAGCAATAAGAACTTAAGTGTTGTTTTCATAATGAAGACATATTGTGAATTATTTCACAGCAAAAATCATTCCTATAGAAACTTCTCGAATATCAGTCTGAAAATCATAATGTTCTTCATGATATGTTTCAGTGCCACATTAATACTGCTCCTTCCAGGGGATTAACAGATCTGAACTCATCAAAATCACTTGCATTATTATCGGTCCACCATTTGTTGTAGAGTGCCCATGCTCTGTTCAGGTCAGTTATTGTGGCTACCGGTTGTTGAATTGTACCACCCGGGATGATAAGTTCCGGGACACGGGAAGGAAATCTTTTAAAACCATCAGGTTCTTTATAAGTAAGCCTTATCGATTCAATCGTCCATAAAAGACACTCCCCCAATCTGAATTCCCGGGGCATGTATGAGGATATAGGATTGATGGGAAAAGACTTGATGGAACTGAAGTCACTTGCATAATAGAGCAGCCGTTCAATATCCTCCGGTTTGAAAGCAGGGATGAACATACTATCATATGTGCCTTTCCTGAGCATCAATACAAACTTGTCGACATCAGGAAATATCATAACTGTTTTTTCACATGATGTGGCAAAAATGAAAAATAATATTATCGTACAGAGCTTTTTCATAACAGATGCTTACCTCAAATTTACGATAATCCGGGCACTTTTTATCTAATTCATTTAAGGCATTTCATAAGCCTTTGATTTGCTGTTACCGATACCATTTTTGCGGAGTATGAGGGCTCTTTCCGGGATCAGATTTAAATATCTTTAGTTCAGGATGTAAATCCATAATTGTACCGCAGCTGGAAATTTTATTCCCGTAAACATAGTTTTCCAGACCAATGTTTTTCCAGTTACTGCCAAATATTCCCTTGTTGGAACAGTTGTCAACAGTGTTATTCAGAATATATACACCTGTTCCGAAAAACATTATTCCGTTATTCCAGTCAGAATATCCCTTTGAAACATTCCGTATGGTATTGTTTACTATCCAGACATCGCGTTTTTCAGAAAGACGGTAATTGTTTTCTATTGAATTTGCCGCACCCTCAACTGTAATTCCAGCCTGGTTATATTGTTCACTTGTACCCGGGTGAATATCATGTATCTTATTGTTTATGACCGTTACATGAAAGCTCTCTCCTTTTATGTTGATCCCTTCGGCTTTGCCGGTTTCATAAATATGATTTCCTTCAATCCAGATGTATTCGCAATTATCCGGGAAATTTGAACCTGAATAGGAACCGCTTCCGACATATATACCCTCGGCCCATTTAGGATTGTACTTGCCGGTGTTGTGAATCCTGTTTCCCGAAACATCAACAAATTTTGATGATCTCCCGATGTGTATCCCTTCCTGTCCGGTATTATAAACTTCATTTTTCCTGAGAATTATGTGATCCGAATTTTTTACATAAACTCCCCACATTGCATTCGTAAAAGTTAAACCTTCAATTACAACATAACTGCAACTGATAATCTCAAGGGCACAACCATTTGAAACCGTACTTCCTGAAATAACAACTGTTTCCGGAATAAATGCCCTGATGATAAGTGGTTTTTTTTCTGTGCATTTCTTACCTGAAAGAATAAAGTGCGGGTAAGTTCCCGGATTAATAATAATAGTATCACCCCCTTTGGAGTCATTTATTACTGCATTAAGGTCACTGCCTGGTTTAACAACAACTTTTCCGGCTTCAGCTGTCTGTATTTTAAGTCCTGATATCAGAGAAATAAGAAGGATCATTGATACTTTCATATCTTCAATTATTTAATTATTAATGGAATTATTTCAAATTTAAAACTAAATAAAAGAAGAGGCAAAATAAAGTCATTTTTAACTACATAGCACACCGGGAGACCTAAGAGGTCACAAAGGTAAATTATTGATTATCTTTTCTTTGTGACCTCAGACATTTTCTCTGTGACTCTGTGGTTCCCGATAGCTAGCGGGATGGATTTCTATTTTATCTGAAATACAATTGGCACCGAATACCATACAGGAACAGGTTTTCCTCCCTGTTTGCCAGGTCTGAAGGCGGGAAGAGTTTTTACAACCCGTATAGCCTCAGCATCAAGTGCAGGATCAACCCCCTTTAAGACAGATACCTGATCAACCCCACCCTTTGAAGTTACACAAAATCTTACAATTACCTTTCCCTCAATGTTATTTTCCCGGGCTATCTCAGGATAAATGACATTTTCAGCAATATACCTCAAAAGACCTGATACTCCTCCCTGCGGTTCAGGCATCTCTTCAACAAAAATAAATGGCTCAGGTTCTGTATCTTCTTCCTGTACCTCTTCCCTGATTTCCTCTATTGCATCAAGTACGTTATCGTCCTGAATTTCAACCTGCGCCTCATCAGCTGTCATTAACTGTACTGCTTCCTCCGGCTTAACAGAGTCGACCACAACGGGAGGAACATATTTAGCCTGCTGAATAACTTCTGAAGGTGGTGGTGGCGGTGGTGGAGGCCGGCGAGGGCTTGACCGACCAGGACCTCAAGCTGATAGGCCAGGCCGTGGAGGCTCACCGGGGCCTGGTGGTGGCGGTCAACAAGTGGGACCTGCTCG
>CALMJY010000009.1 GCA_937864815.1 uncultured Bacteroidota bacterium | reverse complement strand
GGTTCTGTGAGAGGCTTAGGGGTGAAAGTCCCCTTTGCCTACTCGGCGGTTAAATCATTCCAGATCAGTTTCTTTCCGAACCCCAATCGATTATCCGTCATCTTAATATAAGTCAGTTTTACAACCCAGAGCCGGGTATCTATAAGCACCGCTACGGGAAATCTCTTCAGATAAGCCGATTTTGCGATGTTCAGCAATTGTCCCTGAGGTTCAGAAACAGACCCCTGGAACTGTATTCCCCTTATCTTTCCCACAATCATTGTTTCAAGGACTACTGTTCCTGCCACCGACGGATTTTCAAGAAATTCTCTTCCATGTCTTGTATCCGAATCTGTTGTAAATACAAGGGAGTTTTCGTCTTCCAGATAGACATAGAAGCAGTTTGCACACCAGGGCTCATTGCCTGAGGAGGTTGCAATTGTCAGAACATGATGTTTCCTGAAGAATTTTATGATCCTGCTGTCAACCATTCTGCATCCACCTGAAGCTGTCGTTTTCAAATCCTGCCAGATCGATGATTCGGTCTACAACTGTAATCACCAGCTCATCGATTGAAGCCGGGTTACTATAAAATGAGGGTGACGCCGGACATATGATTGCACCCGCAAGGGAGAGGAGTTTCATATTTTCGATATGAATGAGGTTATAAGGAGCTTCTCTCGGAACGATGATCAGTCTTCTTTTTTCCTTGAGCATAACATCGGCGGCACGGGCTGTGAGGTCATCGGATGTACCGTTGGCAATCCTTCCCATTGTGCCCATTGATGAGGGGCAGATTATCATTGTGTCATAGATTGATGATCCTGATGCGAAGGGAGCATGAAATGATTTGTTTGAATACTCCTTCGCAGGATATTCCGCTTTGAATTTTTCTCCTGTTTCAGCCAGCCAGATCTCTTTTGCCGTGTCTGATAATATAACGGCAATCTCCCCGGGAGGATTTTTTAGCTGCCGTAGCTTTTCAATGAGTTTTTTGGCATAAATAGATCCGCTTGCTCCGGTTATGGCCAGGACTATTTTTCGGTTTCGTGAAGGCATTTCATAAAATGTTTATGCTGTAAATGTACTAAATTTTAGATGTAATGAGAATTTGAAGAGGGGATTGGGAGAGGGGGAGAAGGGGAGAGATGGAGATATTGATATTTTTGTTATTTTTGAAATACTCGCTGCTAAATTTTAATTTATCATGAATATTATAAGATCTCACAAAGAGCTTGATGTCTATCAATTGGCATTTAAAACATCAATGGAAATATTTCATATTACGAAATTATTTCCTAAAGAGGAATTGTATTCTTTAACTTCACAAATCAGGAGAAGTTCCAGATCAGTAACAGCAAATCTGGCTGAAGCATTTCGGAAAAGAAGATATGAGAAAGCATTTGCTGCAAAACTGTCCGATTCCGAAGCTGAAGCAGCTGAAACTCAGGTATGGATTGATTATTCTCTTGAATGTGGTTATATTTCAGGCAAGGAGCATAGTCTGCTTTTTCTGGCTTATGAGAATATTATTGGAAAAATTGTTAATATGATCAATCATCCTGATAAATGGTCATTATAATCTCCTCTTCTCCTACTCACCCTATCTCCCCCTCACCCAGTCTCTCCCTCAACACTGCTACTCCTTTTGATGCTCTTTCCTTAATCACTTCAACTTTCCTGAAATCCGGAACAGCAACATCATTAGGATCAATAAGCCAGAGTGAAGCATTCTTCGGCGCGTAATTGATCAGCCCTGCTGCCGGATAAACATTCAGGGACGATCCTATAACAACAAATATCTCAGCTTCAGTGGTTAGCCTTACAGCTTCATCCATCATCGGAACATCCTCACCAAACCAGACAATATGCGGACGGAGCTGACTTCCTTTTTCGCAGAGGTCTCCGGGATTGATATCCCTGTAACCAATATCATAAACAAGGTTTCTGTCGGCAGTACTTCTTGCCTTTGTAAGCTCACCATGAAGATGAAGGATCCTGGTGCTTCCGGCGCGTTCATGAAGGTTATCGACATTCTGAGTGATGATCTGCACATCAAAAAATTTTTCCAGTGCAGCCAGTCCCCTGTGACCATCATTCGGCTCACATGATTCAAGCTGCCGTCGCCGTTCATTATAGAATCTGAGCACCAGGTCTCGGTTTTTCCACCAGGCCATTGGTGTTGCCACCTCAGTGACATCATACTCTTCCCATAAACCACCGGTATCTCTGAAAGTCTTTATGCCGCTTTCAGCACTCATCCCGGCACCGGTTAGTACTACCAACCTTTTCATTATAGATTTAACTTTGAATGTTTAAGAAATGTCATTGATTGTCATTAATAGTCATTAGTTGTCATTCAATTGTTTAATTACTACCAATGACGGCCGAAGGCCAAATGACAATAAATGACATTCCTCCCTCTCCCAATCTCCCTATTTCATTTGCCGTTGCGCCCCTGCGCCTATGGGCCCTTGAGCCTTCTCCTGTCAACCGGAAATCCATCCTTCTTCCACGCCTTTATCCCGCCATCAAGATTATAAACTTTCCGGTAGCCTTTATCTGCTGTTTTTGCTGCAACCTTTTTGGCACGGTAACCTGTAGTACAATATATAAATAAAGAAGTGTTTTTATCAATAGTATCGGATGCCATATCCATGTTCCCCGACGATGGTATATTAACAGCGTCTTTTATCCTCGATTTTTTATATTCAAAATACTCTCTCACATCAATGAGCATGGCTGTATCTGTTTTCTGCCATGCAAGGTGAAAGTCGTATGGTTCCAGTGATATGTATTTCACGGTATCTATTTTCTGTCCTGATGTTATTGTGCATACCAGACTAAGAAATAATAATATCGGGAATACATCTTTCATAAAAATAAAAATAGCAAAAAATGTTGAATTGGCACACGGCTCCCGACGCAAGGCTAAAACCCTGAGTCGTGTGTCGTGCGTCGTGAATCAAGAGCCTTGTGCCCAAACAAAAAAGCTGCCCATTTGTATAAGCAGCTATAGTATTTTGTATTCTTTATTACCCACCCCTGCCCCCTCCCAGGAGGGGATCTTAACCATGTGGCCTTTGTGCCTTTGCGCCGTTACGCCTTTATGCCGTTATTTCTGCTTCATCTTCGCATCCATGCAAAGTGTTGCATGGGGAACTGCTCTGAGTCTCTCTTTTGAAATGAGTTTACCGGTTTCACGACAGATACCATAGGTTTTGTTCTCAATTCTTATAAGTGCAGCCTGGAGGTGTTGTATGAATTTAAGCTGGCGCTGTGCAAGGCGGCCTGCCTCTTCTTTGGATAAAGTAGTAGCACCCTCTTCCAGGACCTTGAAAGTGGGAGAGGTGTCCATGGTGTCATTACTCTCTTCGTGAGTTATGCTGGATTTCAGTATCTCATAATCTTTCTTGGCTTTATCCAGCTTCATGAGGATAATCTGTCTGAACTCCTCAAGCTCATCATCCGAATATCTAGTCTTTTCCGCCATAGCTTGGATTTTTAATTACCGGCAAAGGTAGAATTTTTTTATTAATATAAAAATGTGCGTGATTAGTGATATTGGCTACCGGTCGCCGGTTGCCGGCAGCCGCTTCAAAAATGCCCTGGGAATCTTCAATATCAGGTTCTGATCGAGCCTGTCAATTCTCACAACGAAGCGATTATGAGTTCCGATTTTAATGAGTTCACCGGTAAGTCCTGAAAGAGATCCCGCAACAACCTCTACATTATCACCTTTTGCAAAATTCTCTGAAGTGACTTCAATGTCAGCATTACTGTCGACGATAAGGCGAAGATTGTCTATTTGTTTTTGCGGAATTGATACCGGCTGTCCTTCAAATGATACAAACTTCACAACACCATTTGTCTTGTATACTACAGGAAAGTTTTTAGAATTGACCTTCACAAAAAGGTAGGACGACAACAGGGGTTTCTCCACAACTTTCTTCCGGTCGCTCCACTGCCTTATGGTTTTTTGCATGGGCAGATATGTCTCAACCCCCGATTCAATCAGTCTCTGGTAAACCTGTTTCTCTGCTCTGGGACGGGTGTAGATGGCGTACCATTTTTCCCCGTTTACATCAGATGTTTCTGCCATTTCTATTACCTCTTTAACAGGGAGCAAATATAGTAAATGTTAGTATCGGTTTTGTGTTAAAAGGTTTTTACCACATCTCCCATTCTCCCAATCTCCCAATCTCCCCCTCACACCTCCCCCTGTCGCCCGACGCCTGTCGCCTGTTGCCTTCTTCAATTACTCCTCGCCTTATGAAATGCTATATTCCACATCGACTTAAAGAAATACCTTATATCGGTTCCTATCGGATACCTGTCATATGAATCGAGATACTTCAGCTCAGAGGCCTGTATTGCTTCAAGGTCTGAGGGCATGTCGGCATAGAATGGAGGAATCAGCCCGGGTTTGTATTTAATCCTCCTTTGCTGTAATTCAGGTTTATATAATTCGAAGTAGTGTTTGCTCAAGGGGCGAACGCCAAATAACTTCATATCGCCCCTGAAGAAGTTGATAAACATAGGCAGTTCATCAAGCCAGATCTTCCTGCATACTGCCCCCCAGGATGTTATACGGAAATCGTGTTTGAATTTACCACCATCCTGCAGATCATATAGCTTGTAGACATAATCCTGTATATACTCGGAATAGGGATGCATGGTTCTGAGCTTGTAGACTTTTATCATCTTTCCGTTTTTACCGACACGCGGCAGAGCAATAAGGGGGCCATAAATATTTTCATTGCCTGGTAAAGGATCGTTGTACTTTCTGGCTTCTATACATAGCATATTGCCGATGAAGGACTCCTGTTTTATTCTGAAACCTGCCCTCGACAGTCTTCCCAGTGCTTCAGCCCGGGAGATCACAGCATTCTCCCCCCTGGTAAGGAAGAAGTAAAGCTTTCTCGTCCATTTAAGTTTTGGCAGAATGCGTTTTACAATGAAATCAAAGGTATAGTATATGTAATTTATTAACGGTGGGAACTTCCTGAGGATCCTTTTCTTCCTCTGATCCTTTGTTTCGACACAACAGAAGAAATATCCCTTGAAGGCAAGTTTTTTGTTTACAGCATCTATAAAATCATCCAGTCGTTTTATATCATTGATCTTATGCAGGTTGATTATATAATCGTAATTGTCGTAGGTAAGACTGCTTATATTAAATATAGTGGTAGTTGAAAGTACTGAAGTGTGATCCGTGAGTTTACTCCCGGTCATCTTCAGGATAGCCTGTGTCATTTCAGGGCCGCATTCATTTTCAATGGCATTTACAATGCCGGGATTTACCTCAGCCGCACTGGTATGATGCACCCCGTTGCCATTCGTTTCCTTAACAAGATCATATTCACTTGGCTTTCGGTAAGCTTTATATTTTTCATACTCCTCATACTCCTGAATGACTGCTTTCTTATAGGCTATATAAATTGCACCTGTTATCAGCTCAAGAATTGTCGCAAGTAAAGCAGTTCCCAGGACAATGGTCCTCGAATAGAAATACTCCCTGATTGTATACATGAGGAGGGCAGTAATGCCTATGGCAATAATGTTGCTTGTAAGAACTTTGTTAAACAGGGTTGAATAGTTGATCACCTTGCCCCTGTGAAGTTTCCCGTTAAGGAGAGATACAAAGATCCATATCAGCACCAGTCCTGCAAAGAAAGGTGCATGTGTGGGGAGATATGATCTAAGGCTTGCCGGCTTACTCCATACCATGACAAGGAAAGCTATTGTAAGTAATACAATATCAGCAATAAGGGTTAATATCCTGAATCTGCTGCGTTCCATAGTATTCTACAAGACCTGTTCTTTCACGGTTGAAAAGTAACAAAAAATTCAATCAAATTTGTTTAGTTAAGACTCAATAATGTGGAGTTAGGTTGCAGGGAGGGAGAGGCGCAACGGCACAAGGGCGCAAAGGCGCAACGGGAAAAGGAAAGGCTAAATGGAACAAAGGCGCAACGGAAAGAAAGAACTCTTAATTGCGCAGAAGCTTAAAGGGTCAAGAGTAAGTATTTGAAAATTGCAGAAATATTATTAAATTAGATCCTCGTGCTATTTTAAATAATAACTTAAATCGCTGCATCATGGGAAATTTTCAAGAACTTCATGTTTGGCAATTAGCCAAGGATTTGGCTGTCAAGATTTACAGATTAACTAATGTGACTGATATATCAAAAGATTTTGGTTTTAAGGATCAGATCCAGAGGTCGGCTGTAAGTATTCCGTCTAATATAGCGGAAGGTGATGATCTTGAAACTGATAAACAATCAATTCGTCATTTTTATATAGCCAAAGGATCAACGGCAGAATTATTAACACAAATAATAATTGGTAGGGAAATTGGTTATGTGTCTGAATCAACTGCCGATGAACTTGTTAATGATTGTAAGTTAATTTCTGTAATGCTGACAAAACTCATTAAAGCCCGAAGTCTTTAGCGACATAATCCCGTTGTGCCCTTGCGCCGTTGTACTCATGCGTCATTAGGATCTGCCATTGAGCCCTTGTGCCTTTGTGCCGTTGTACCCATGCGTCATTTGGATCTGCCGTTGAGCCCTTGTGCCCTTGTGCCTTTGCGCCGTTAAAACCCCACCGTCACCCCCGCATTCAGAGTCGTTTTATACCCGTAAAAATACTCCGGACTCCACCTTGTATCACCGTTTATTTCGCTGTAGGCTGCAGAAACCCAGGTATACAGGTCGTTTATGAGCTGATATGATGCCTTTATTCCAACGGTTGAATTATGCCATTCAATGGTTTCGAGCGGAGGATTGCCAACCCTGCTGCCACCCAGCTCGGTGTAATCAGGTCCGCGGATAGCATCTATGAAGAAGAGGTTGATATTCATCGCCCTCATGGGTTTGTAATCGAAAGCAAGGTACCACTCGCGTGAGTTGTCTTTCATGTAATGACCCATGTTGTATTTTGCTGATTCAAAGGTGATTGTTGGAATATAGTGCTGGAAAGTCAGGGGATAAGTGTAGGTAAACTCCGATGTAAATGAAAGATTTGATACAGGGAAGTTGCTGAGCCTGAATCCGGCTTTATAGCTTATGAAATTCCACTCATCATCTTTTGTGACCCTTTCTGCTGAAAACTCATCGACAAACATTGCAGCATATATATGAAGATGCTTTATCTGGCGTGAGCTGATATCAAAAAACATCTGGGAGTTCATGTTGTTTATACCCATCGTCTGTGAATGGTCAACAGATTTGTAGAAGAATACAGGAATGAGATATGCAGGATTTATATTATCATAATCGTAAATGATGCTGTTTCCAAATGATATTTTCAGTTTCTTCAGGGGGGTGAAAGTGAAGATATTAGCAGCCTGGAACTTCTTATGATAAACCTTTCTGTACTCTGCACCATCACTTGTTGTTACCCAGAATGATTCGGTACTGTCGACAATGCGCGAATCGAGCCATCCATGATAATAGTTGAAGTCGAACCATTTGACAGGATTGATATTGAGCCTGATCTGGACAAAAGAAGGATTGTGACCTCCAAGAATATTTGTCCCGTTATAGTTGTTTCCCCATTGCTGGATATCCTTTACAAGACCTGCATTTCCCCATTTCCAGGAATAAGTTACACCGCCCTGCATCTCGCTCCAGTCGGTCCCGTTTTTTACACTGCCTCCCTCTCTTTGAGTAAGGTATTCCGGTTTGCCAAGGAGCGGTTTTTCATGATTATCCCTCAGAGATGCATAAAATCCCCATTTCCCTATATATCCTCTTGCCTCCAGCCCGTTTCTCCAGTAGGTAGCCTGTCCGGATGAGTTTGTAAATAATTCCCCTCCGAAAATGGGATTTATCGTCAGAGAGAAAAGAGAATCTTTATAAAAGAATAAGTCAAGCCTGCTCTCCGGCCATCCTCCCCCAAAACCATTTCTTTTCTCCCCCTCTCCCTTTCTCCCCCTCTCACCTTCTTTCTTATCAGTCTCCTTCCCAAAATCCCTCAAATAAAAATCCAACTCCTTCAGCTGTCGTGTGTTCAGTTGCTCTCTCAGGCTATCTGCCTCCTGCAACCTTTTTGCAATGAACATCCTGGAGTAGGGCTTTACTGCTGAATTGATCTCGATTATCTTACTGTTTGCCAATTCATCGAGGAAATCATATACACCGGTATTCTTAACTGAATGGGGTATTTCTTGCGAGAATACGGGAATATTCAATAATTGAACTATAAAGAGAGAATATATCAGGATTTTATTCTTCAAATCGGGAATCTTTGTAACAAAGATATAATTATTCTTAACGATACTCCTCGTCTCCCCATCACCTTGTCACCCTATCTCCCCCAAACCCTCTCAAAACGCCACTACCTTCTCTACCATCCTAATCCCCCCGGTCCTGATCTCTACTAAATAAATTCCGCCGGCCAGATTAACCGGAAACTGTACTGTCTCTCCTGCCGGAATACTAATCTTTCTATTATTGTAAACCTGTTTACCCTGGAGGTCATAAATTATGATGCCTGAAAGACCTGCTGTTATTTCTTTGGGTGAGTTAATATAGATCGCATCATTATTATACCAGGTTTTAAATTCTGACTTAACAGGGTTTTCAACATCTGTTGTAATTCCTTCTTCACCCAGTACCAGCTCAAAGTTTGTAAAAGTTCCTGTGCCTAAGGTGAAGGTATAGGTAGTTCCCTGGTTTAGCAATGTTTCAATGGAACCGTGCTTGAGAACAGTTTTAATACCAACAAGATTCTGAAATTCAGTAACTGTTAAAGTATGTGTACCTGTCTCCTTTACTACAACTTTCAGCGGTATAGTAACTGTACCTGTAACAGGACCTTTCACAGCCTTCATAAAGTAATCAGTCCCGTTTTTAGCAATGTAAATATTTGGAGATGTTGAACCTGTTGTGAATAGCTTGTATGCATCGTATTGCTCATTGTATGAATCTGCTGCATCATCAAAAAGCAGGGCAACTGTTTCATCTGTTTTAGTGTCTTTGGATAGTAATAGCTTTACTTTCTGTACAGTTGATCCTTTGGAATATGGATCAGCAGCTCCTTTATGTAATCCTCTTGGATCAGATGAAGCAGAAGTCTTCGATGAAACAGGGAAAGTAAGTGAGGAGGGTCCTCCAGAAGATAGTTTAACAAAAAAGCCGGTCATGGGAGGAAGAATATCTGTATAACCTCCTGAAGACCCGGTATTTGTCAGAACATTCCAGTAGGTATAGGTGCCATTATTATTGTAATAAACTGTATTGGATATGCCTGACACAATAGTACCAAGACCTTCAACTCCATTCAGATCATAATTGCATGGAAATGGATTCCCGACAAGATTCCATCCTGCACCTGCATTGCCTGTTGTATAGGATAGACTAAAAGTATGCTGAGTTGCATTCAGGTTTCCTTTGAATTTGACTGCTTCACTATTCGGATTAAGAAAAAAGTTATATCCCCTGCCAGATTCTATGGTGAGAAAACCCGGAGGAGTACTGGGATAATTATCAAAATACTGCCAGCCCTGGTTTTTGTTTGTTACAGCGTTTGGTTCAATATATCTTAAAAGGTCTCCCTTGAAGTTTGTGATACCCATTGCTGTCTTAACTTCAGCAATTGTAGGGACGGTTCCTATTGTCATAGAAGTTACAGGGGGGACAAAATAATGGAATATTCCAACCGTAGGGCTGATAAGACCACCGGTCAGATAAAGCTCAACCGTAGCCGGTACATTCGGAGTATTGTTTAACAGCTGGGCGTCTCCCGTGGCATCCGATTTGAGAACCAGGCCGGTTATTCCTGCATTATTTACAATATTCGATGCTGCCAGAATATTTCCTGCAGAAATTGTAAACTGTTTTCCGGAGTTTATTGTAAGATCGGAAAGAGATATATTACCTGAAAGAGTTACTCCGTTACTGTTGTTACCTATGATCCTGTACACTGAATTGCCGGGAAAGTCTCCGTTGGAAATCCCCTGAAGTGCTGTTCCGGCATAATCAAGAGTAAGACTGGTAAGAGTCTTATTTGAAATAGAATACTGGGATGAAAAATCGCTTATCCCAGACACCTGGTTAACCTGAACGATACCTGTTCCTGTTATTGTGCCGGTTCCGCTTATTGTATGAGTGGATGCTCCCGGAATTAAGATTCCGTCAACAGTAAGTGTTCCGTTTTCGATAACAGAATTAGTTGTTGTTAATACAGACCCTGTAGCTATCGAGACGTTTCCTGTAATTGCCGTTGTAGGTAACCCGTTGCCTGTCGCCTGTTGCCCGTCGCCCTTATAGATATAATTTGCACTTGTACTGAAATTACGAACATGAGTTGTCCGGATGTTACCTGTATTTGTTCCAAGAGCTGAGATGCCATCAGCAGAACCTATTTCAATTGTGCCACCGCTCAGCAGATTAAAATCACCATTTCCTGAGACTACAGAAGCAGATGAACAGATAAGCGTTGCACCGCTATTCACATTAAAGGAGCCATAATTGGCATTGAAATTTGTGCATGAGACTGTTCCATTGTTTTGTAACTGACCGTTTAAGGTTAAGGCACCTGCACCTGATGCTCTGCCATTCACCGTTATTGTTCCATTGTTTGTTAAATCGTTACCCGTACCATTGGCAACTGTTAAAGTAATGTTTGCATTGAAATTAATTCCTCCTCCGGGATCGATTGTAACTTCATTAACTGAAATATTGGAATTTGCTGTATCTGTATGGTTATTTCGTATTGTTATATTTCCACTGGCGCTGGTTGGAGTTCCCTGTCCGGCAGTGGGAGTTACCCAGGCAGTTCCATTGAATCGCTGCCAGGTACTCAGTGTTGTCCAGTTGCTACTTGCTGCAGAACGATAGTCTCCAATAGCTGCTGCAACAGGAGTAACGCTAGTTTCTACCCCAGTACTCCATCCGCTTCCTTTGCGTGAAAAGAACTTAAAGTAATAAAGAGTTCCATTTGTTAACCCGGTTACCGTTTGCGGAGATGTTATTCCTTTATAAACCACATAGCCTCCATCAAATGATGTACCGCTACCAAAAACCAGACTTGAAGTATATGAAGTACCATCACCTGTTGGTGTCCCGGTTATTGATCCTGATGCTTTGGCCACTATCATTATTTCATCAAAACATCCTGCAGGATTTGTCCAGCTCAATATCGATTGAGAGCTTGCCTCTGAAGCAGAAACACCACTCACATTCTGGTAAGGATCGGTCACTAATATGACTGCACTGTTATTTGCAGCAACCGAACTGCTGCATGGTATAGTTGCAGATGCTAAATTTGTTATTGTTATTGTTGTTGAACCCGGATTGGGAAGTACAGATGTTGTAAATATTCCGGTACCAGGAGTACTTACAGTTAATGCAGCTGTTGAATTGGTTGCATTGTTTGCACCGGTAAGATTATAAGTGACAGTATAGCTTCCTGCAGGAAGTGAACCTGAGCTTATTGTTATTACGGAAGTACTTCCTGTACAAACAGGTGTTAAAGCTGATGTTCCTGTAAGGGTAAAGTATGAGATTGTAACATAGCCTTGTGCTCCTGTGCCTCCATTTCTGGTTCTTACACGAACACCTGTATAGCCTCCCCCTCCAGCGCCACCATAAATTAAACCACTAAGCCCTGGTCCTGCAGAAGTTCTGCCAGCGCCACCATTTCCTCCGTTACTGGGAGTTCCGGAGCCGGCTGTTATCCCTGTTGCATTTCCTCCCGATCCTGTTGAACCTGCGCCACCACCACCGCCACCGCTGTTTGATCCATTAGTGCCGCTGGCACCATTACCACCTGCGTATTTTATATCTCCGATACTGGAGGCGGCTGAACCGGAACCTCCGGCACCGCTATTGCCGGTTATAGCTGCAGTTCCTCCTGCTCCACCCTGTGCATAGATTGTTGAAGCTGAACCGAACCATGAAGGATTACCTGCAGATCCGTTTCCTGTCCCGCCTGTAACAGATGTACCTACTGTCACAGTATAAGAAGTTGATGGTGTGACATTCAGAATACTTCTAACATATGCTCCTCCTGCACCTCCTCCTCCACCGACCTGTGATCCAGAAGAAACACCTCCCCCTGCACCTCCTCCTCCCCAGCATTGTACTGTTACAGAGGTCATACCTGATTGACTTATCCAGGTACCGGAAGCTGAGTATGTAATAACTGACTGTGCAACAGCTTCTGATGAAAAAATATATAGAAATATAATAGCATAAAATATTACAGGAACATTTATAGTATTAGAATTATGTATTACGTTAACTGATATTAACCTCTTAGCTGATTTCATGTTGTCTGCAATAGATATATTCTGTACTATGATAAACTGATCCACATCTATGTCTGATAACAAGCTAGTTATAAGACCCTGTATTAACTTATACAGGTTGCAAATACCTGTTTTAATTAGGGTTTGGTGAATAAGTCATTCAGCTTTTACAAATATATATTCATTTTGG
>CALMJY010000008.1 GCA_937864815.1 uncultured Bacteroidota bacterium | reverse complement strand
GTATTTAATCAATAATCCGTCTATACCGGACCTGGAAAATTTTGCTCCCATGATCCTGTTTTTTTCAGGATCTAAAGTATAATTGATTGCTGACCTGAAATCTGCTTTCTCAAGATTTGTACTTCTGAAGAGTGCCCTGTCAAGATCACTTTTCGAAAACAGAACACCTGAAAGATCAGAATCAGAAAAATCAGCTTCCTTAATTGAGCATTCCCTGAACCGTGTTGATTTGATTCGCATGTTCTGAAAGTTTGTATAATCAAGATTGCATTTCTCAAATGTAAAAGACAGAAACAATTCCTTACAACTGCTGAAATCGGCGCCAACAAGTTTACATTCCTTAAAACTCACATCTCTCAGACCTGTTTCACTGAATTTTACAAGTGATATATCACAACGCTCGAAAACACAATCGATAAAATCTGTCCCGGTAAGATTGGCTTTTGTGAAGTCACACCCTGTAAAATTACATGTGTCATATTCAAGGCCGGAGATGTCTTTACCGGAGAAATCTTCATTTATGAAGGTCTGATTATCAAATATTTTGGTCATTTTAACAAAAATAATTTCTAATATCAACATCCCCCTGGCTCTCCCAAATCAACTCTTCACAATTTAGGTAACATTTTTTATTTTCACCCCCCTTTCATTTTCCCCCCTGGGGGGCAACGGTTATTATACCTTCCCCCAAGTGGGAAAGCCTGCCCCGCAACAGCGGGGGCCAGGATGGGGGTACTTTACTTAATAATGGAAATAATTGTTAACTAATAAATATATGTTACCATAATTCTGAATTATTACACCGGGAGGGGAACTCTTTCGATTACCTTCTATTCATAAATATAGTAGTAAACTGTTAATATCAATTATATATTCCACTCTAAGATTGAGAACTTTGTTCTTCTGATTATCATTAACTACAATAATATTAGAAAAAATCCAACTTCATCTTTGAATCCACTAGGACGGCTGGACAGTTTTAATCTCTTTTAAAATACCATCTTCCCCAATAATGAAGCTAATCCATGCATCCTCAATAAATACTTTATTCTCCCTTTTAAAAGAAAAGTAAACCAGCATCCCAGTTTTTCCATTATAACCATTAATATTTTGGATTATTTGTCTTTTTGCAAAAGAATTTGGAAAAATCATCGACAATTCATTTGAATTCATACCAACTTTTATTTGTTCTCCGCTTTTTAATAAAAGTGTGTAATTACTACTTGTAATATGAAATTTAATACTACCATGTTTACTTTCAGGGATTCTTAATATTATCCCATCATTATATTCAATAGTTTCTTGGTAGTCATCCTGAGTCTCCCGATATTCTCTAATGGTTTTTGAGCTTTTTCCTAATAGTTGTTCTACATCATTAAGATTCATAATATCTGAGACTGTTTTAGTATCACTTTTTGTGCTAAATCCTGTCTTAATAATATAATAATCATTTCTGTCAATAATATCATAATCGCTCTGGGCAAATAATATTATTGTTACTGTAACTAAAACTAGAGTGAGAAGTAATTTTTTCATATTCTTAATTTTTAAATTTTTATAATTCTTTTAATTTGTGATTAACTATTAATTTAATGAATTATCACAGGGTACAATTACTGAACCTTCATCACTAAAATTAGTTGCAAAATATGGAGCTGGATCAACTCTTGTACCGTTCTCTCTAATTTCAACATGCAAATGAGGGACTATACCAATGCCTCCAGCGTTTCCTGTATTTCCACTTTTCCCTATATATTGACCTACTGAAATAATATCTCCATTGTGAACATCAACTTTGTTTAAATGTGCATATTTGATATCTATTGTATTACCACCCAAATCAGTATATCTTATTGTAATGTAGTTACCATAGGAGTCATCCACACATTGTTCTGGAAGGAAAGTACCTCTTGAATCAATTACCAGTCCTGAATACATTGCAAAAACATCAGAATTTAAAGGACAGGCAATTAAATATGGTATATTATTCTGTATGCTGCCTGATTACTTCTTCAATGGTCCGGCTGCAGACCTTACAGAATTGCAGATGCCTGGTATACATTATGCAATCGATCTGAGGACGGTATAGTCCTTTTGAAAGATAACCGGCTCCTTCAAAGGCACCAACTTTGTCCCTGTACTTTTCTTTCATAAAATATTCATCCTCCTGTTTCATCTGCCTTCTGAAAAGATCTTCCATCACTGTTTCAGGCACCATTGCTGCCCTCAGGCTGTCTCTCTCCTTCTGAATTGCATAGCCTGCATTGTCAAACTCCTCCTTGTTCCATGGTGTAGGCAAAGGTGTTGCTGGTTCTACAAGATCTTTCCACTTGAGATTATTCTTGTTAAAAAGAGCTGTTATGTTGGTTTCCCAGGGTTCAGTCTTTACTTCAGGCATTTCGTATGCTACCGATGATGTATAGTATTCATCTGCAAGGGCAGCAAAATGATGACCCATTTCATGGATCATTATATACTCTGCAAAGTTGTTATCAGCCGATACTGTTGTATACAGGTTATATATACCTCCGCCTCCGTATGTTCTTTCATTCATCAGTATAACCATAATATCATAAGGCACAGCAGATGCTACATCCCTGATTGTCCTGTTATCATATGTCAGAGCATATCTTTCCGAATCGAAACTGCTGTAATGAACTGTCAGCGGGGTTCTGCGGAAGACACCATGGTGAGGCTTATTAACTCCTGAAGCAGGGGAAGGTGTCTCAATTGCACGGATATTAAAATCAGAAGCAAACCTGCTGAATGGTTCAGAACTCATCAGGAAACCTGAAAGCCTTGCAGCATCCTTCCTGAATTTTTCCATTTCTTCAGATGTATAACCATCGCCAAGAATCACCATATCCACCTTTTTATCGGCAGGGCCATTCTCAGCAATCACAAATACTTTTTCTGAACGTATAAGGTCAGCCGGATTTACCTGGCGTGAGGAAGGATCAATATCTGTTGTCCATACATTGCTGAATTTATTTGAACTGTTACGTTTCTTAATTATAACAGTAACAGGTTTAACGGGCCAGGGAAACCGCACCGATTCATGAAATGTGCCCCAGACCTCTGTTGCCTCAGGAATAGTCTGCCATTCACCAAAAACACTACCGAAACCACGTGAATACAAAAGAACATTGCTCTCCTTATCGGTTACTTCAAAGAAATAGGACCCGAGCTCCAGGTCATCAATCAGACTTTTTTTACTACCGCTCCATATCCCGTCAGAGACCACCCTGTCAACCGCAAAATGTTCCTCAGAAGCAGATCCTGAGTGAAAATAGTCAAGACGCATGGTCTTGTCAATAAAATAACGGGTAAAGTCAACATTGCCATTATTAATGACTTTAATTGTGTCTGTATTGGAAGATTCAGCAATGGGGCTTTTATTATCAGCTTCCTTACATGAAAAAGCTATTATGAATAAAGACAGGATGAAAATGATTTTCTTCATAAAACAAGGATTTATCAAAGATCCAATAAAGGTATATTTTTTTATTTACTTAAATTTAGCGACAGAACTATGCAAACAAATATCAGGTAAAACTCAGTTTCAATTTTGTTAATAGGTTCAGGAATATAGTTTGAATTTATTGATAATTGGTAGTATTGAATAAAGAAATCCTTAACCACAGAGGACACAGAGGTGTCTCAAAGGTCACAAAGACAAATTCCTGATTATTATACCTTTGTGACCTCTTTGAGTTATCTTTGTGAACTCTGTGGTTAATGGTTTTTTGATCACTTCAACTTTAAGTTAAAAGTACTTTATAAACAGAGTGTTGCCTATAATTATTTTAAAAATGTCAGAGGCCAAAAGAATTGGGAAAACAGGAGTTAAGTATAAAAAGATCCTGTCATCAATCGTTTTCAAAACCTGCTTTATACTAATCCTTCAAAACGGATTATCAAATCCTGTCGATTCAACTTCCTTTCAGATTAATACCAGGTTTAGTTTTTATACTATCGAAAAAAACGGTGAATTCCTTTTGCATATACCTCCTGGTCTCATTAACAGCAAGTTACTTATAAACATTAAAACCGGAGCCGACTCATTAACTGCATGGGAAGGAATAGCTTCGGATAAAATATTGAGAATCCCTTTCATACTGAACCTTAAACCTGATTTATATAAAATTGAGGCCAGCATAAGAGTAGGGTGGAAAAAAGGTCCTGAATATTCTGCCAAAACGTATCTTTCCGTTCTTCAATACAAGCCAAACGAGGTAAAAACCGACAGGCTTACAGGAGGGCTGGTTGTAAACAGAAAACCATATTTCCCATTCGGATTCTACTGCTATTCACCTGTTAATCTAAAGCTGCCGGAGGAGGAGATTGTAAAAGGATTTAACATGATGTCTCCCTATCAGAATATTCATCCTTCAACAATAGCTGGCCGGAAAGCCTATATGGACCGGTGCGCTGAGATCGGTATGAAAGTTCACTATAACCTGTTATCAGTCTCTGCTTCCACAGGTCCGAAAGCAGATACTATTCCTGAAGAGGAGAAAAACAGGAGACTCATTAACGAAGTCAAAGCTTTCATGAACCACCCGGCACTTCTGGCCTGGTACATATCAGACGAACCAAACGGATTCAAAATTGAACCCGCTGTTCTTGAAAAAATATACAACACGGTAAGGGAAACAGATCCATGGCATCCTGTAACCATGGTG
The DNA here is from genome assembly GCA_937864815.1 of uncultured Bacteroidota bacterium. Lineage (GTDB taxonomy): Bacteria > Bacteroidota > Bacteroidia > Bacteroidales > VadinHA17 > LD21. Next base: position 1,648 of record CALMJY010000008.1, on the reverse strand, counting down.
TTTATGGCACCATTTATGGCCTCAAGGAAATATTCTTCAGCTTTTGATATAGTTATGGCCGATCCTTATCCTGTACCAAGGTTGCCGATTGATATGGTTGATGGCCTTGCCAAAGAACTGAATGACGAATTCACAGGAAAACAGCCCCAATGGATGGTTATTCAGGCATTCGGAGGAGGAGAATGGTGGGAAAGAGAACCCACATACCAGGAAATCAGGTCGATGACCTGGCAATCGGTGGTAAATGGTTCTACAGGAATTCAATATTTCATCAGGTGGGGCCTGAATTATTTCCCGAAATCAGCAGCTGCATGGAATGAATGCGGGAAAATTTCGCTTGAAATAGCAGAACTGACACCCTGGCTGCTCTCAGATGAAAAACCTCTAAAGGTTGAGTCTGGCTCACCCTCTGTAATCGTAACCTCCAGGCTCTATAAGGGCCGGCTTGCAGTCATTGCTGTGAACAAGAAAAATGAACCTGTTGCTGCCACTATAAAGGTCAACGGATTTGGCACCGGAAAGGCGACAGTAATTTTTGAAAACAGAACAATCAATGTTTATGGCGGAATAATAAGTGACAATATTGCCCCTTACGGTTCACAAACCTACATGATAGACCTTAAACCCGAAGCTGCACCTCTTTCCCAAAACGGGAACAACCTTATAAAAGATCCGGGATTTGAATCTGTATTCTCGCCCGGGATTCCAACCTCATGCTATGCACGCGGAGGAGAAGACAGGGGTGCAACATATTTTACCGATTCAAGGGAATATTTTGATGGTTACCACTCTCTCAGACTGGTGACTCCAAAAGAAAATGCCGGCGTTGGAATCAGATTCTTTCCCTGCCAGGTAAAAGCAGGGTCATCTTATATGATATCACTTTGGGCAAAATCTGATCCTGAACAAAGGTTTAAAGCATCAGCTGACACAGCCGGGAATAACAATAACTCCTCTCCTCAGTATGCAGAAATCTCGTTCGGTTCCTTTACCACAGCCCGTTTTATTCCCGAAAAGGAATGGAAGAGATTTGTAACATTTGTTACAATTCCATCAGACACTACTGCAACATTAAGGACCAACCTTTTGCTTACAATGCCGGGTCAGGGTGTTGCCTGGTTCGACCAGATGCGCGTTGTTGAGGAGTGAGGAGTGCCGGGTGCTAGGTACTTGGTGCTGGTTGCTGGTCGCCGGTTGCCGGTTGCCGGTTGCCGATTGCCGGTCGCCGGTATTATGTTAATGCAACGTTAACGACATTTTTTCGTCATTATACCAAATTTTTTCATTCTACTTTTACACCTGCCAACCAACAAAAAACAGATCATGTTAAAGAACCTTTTAAAAACAACATTCAGACATATCAGGAACCATTACGGATACAGCATACTGAATATACTTGGACTAACCATTGGAATTGCCAGTGCCCTTTTTCTGATTATTTATGTTGCCGATGAAGTAAGCTATGACCGCTACCACAAGAATGCTGACCGCATTTACAGAGTATCATCGAAGATAACCGAACCCGACGACCAGTTTACCTGGATCTTTGCCCAGATACCTTTTGGCCCGCAGGTTGTCCAGGACTATCCTGAGGTACAGTCATTTGTAAGGTTTATTCCGATGAACAGGGCTCTTTTTAAATACGAGG
>CALMJY010000007.1 GCA_937864815.1 uncultured Bacteroidota bacterium | reverse complement strand
CATCTCAAAATAAGGGCAATTGGTTTCAAACATAATATTTAATAGTTTTGTTTACATAAATGCATTAAAATGACAATCCCGGAATATATTGCCAGCCAATTGTTTAATAATGGAGTCAGGTATGTTTTCGGTATACCCGGCGGCCCTTCAATTCCTTACATGGAAGCATTCAGAAAAGCCGGGATTGAGTTTATTCTGACCTCCAATGAAGCGGCGGCAGGTATTATGGCAGATGTAACAGGCAGACTGACAGGCATACCGGGAATTTGCCACTCAACATTCGGACCGGGAGCTACCAATATATCTACGGGTGTCGGGGGGGCGCTTCTCGACAGGTCTCCTGTTATCGTTTTCACAAGTGAAATGGGTAAGAAGATGATCAACAGGACAACACAAATGAATATCGATCATCAGAAACTCTTCGAACCTCTTACAAAGGCCACATTCAGAATGAACGAGACAAATGTAAAGGATGTGATAGAGAAAGCTTTCAGGATAAGTTGCGGTACTTATCCCGGTCCTGTACACATAGGTCTGCCATCAGATATTGCTGATAGTGAAACCGATGGCCTTCCGGATCCTGAAATGGAATCTGTCACCGATAATATTTTCAATAATACAGGCCCAATTATTGACCTTCTTGAGAACTGCCGATCCCCGCTTCTGGCAATCGGTCTTACTGCAGCCAGGTCAGGACTAAAAGATGATCTTCTCCGCTTCCTCGGGAAACATAAAATGCCTGTTGTAATTACACCAATGGCCAAGGGTATATTGTCTGAAGATCACGAATGTTATGCCGGAGTGCTATTTCATTCATTAAGTGACTACCTCGGGGATATTTTTGAAGAGACTGATCTGGTTATAGGCCTGGGTTATGATCCGGTTGAGTTTAATTATGAATCCTGGATACCTGATGTTCCGCTTATTCATTTTGATCAGAAGCCTGTAGACATGCCTCCTTCTGACAAGATCTTTCAGTTCACAGGACAACCTTCTGAGTGGTTTGAGATGCTTAAACATCTTGAGGTAAGCTCTCTGACTTTCAATCATATACTGATAGAAGGAGTCAGAAATGAAATGTGGGCAGTTTTCAACGGATTTACCAATCATTTCGGACCAGCTGCTGCCCTTCAGGCAATCCAGGACGAGCTTCCTGCTGATGCAATAATTACAGCAGATGTCGGATCACATCTTCATCTGGCCGGGCAATTCTGGAAAACAATGGGTAAAGGTAAGCTTATAATGACAAACGGCTGGTCAGGAATGGGATTTGGAATTCCTGCCGCACTGGCAGCTCAGATGAATAACAGGGAGGCAACTGTGGTTTGTATTACCGGTGACGGCGGATTCCTGATGATGGCCGGTGAAATAGTGACTGCAAAGCGATATAACCTGCCCGTGATAATAATTGTTTTTTCCGATGGTGAACTTAATCTTATTAAGGTTAAACAATCCTGGAAAAACCTGCCTCCGTATGGTACATTGCTATACCAGGATGATCTTTTCAATTCAGATCAGTTCCTTGGTGTAAGGGTAATAAAAGCCGATTCAACTGAATCAATGCAAAAAGCGCTTATAAAAGCGCTTTCGGTGAATGAACCCGTAATCATAAATACCGTTATCGATCCGGAAGATTATCAGTGGCTTATAGTAAGGCGCTAAAGCGCATTGGCATAAAGACACAATGGCAGCAAAAATTCAAAACAAAAGCTATTAAGCTGTTTTTTATTCTGATTTCTTTTCTTTTTTTGGTTTAGGTTCCCTGGCAGTTTTTACTGCCTTTTCAGGTTTTTCTGCTTTAGTTTCTTTCTTCTCTTTCACAGGTTTGGCAGCTTTAGCAGGTGCCTTCTCCTTTGAAGCCTTTACTTCTGCCTTTGGAGCTTTTACTTCTGCCTTTGGAGCCTTTACTTCTGCCTTTGGAGCTTTTTCTTCGCTCTTTGGTGCTTTTACTTCAGCCTTTGGAGCAACTGGTTTTGTCTCCTTTGTTTCCTTAACTGCTTTCTTTGGCTTATCTTCCTTTTCCCTTACAGAAACTAATGGTATTACTCCCGGTTTATCGGTTTTTTTACGACGGCGACGAACACCATATGTACCAAGTATTATCTTACCTCTTCTGGTTTTTTTATCACCTTTTCCCATATAAGTTGGTTTTGTTTGTTTTATTAACCTTTTAAAAAGTGTGGCAAAGTTAATAAAAAACTTTACTTTTATTAAAACAATTATAAATCACAGTCTTTTCCCGAGTAATCTGTTGATAAATTCTAGCGTAAAATTTTGGATACAACTCAAATTAGATTATTAATGCGAATTATGAATTAAGAAATAAATTTAAAAAATAGTTTTACAGAAATGGATAAAATCCACTTGTACTATGTTTATATTCTAACTACTCTGAAAAATACTGTTTTGTACACAGGTGTGACAAATGATTTGATTCGGAGATGCGATGATCATAAACAGGGAAAAGGCGCAGGTTTTACTCATAAATACAATGTCAGTAAACTGGTATACTATGAGATATATGAATCAATTGATCAGGCAATTGCCAGAGAGAAACAGATCAAGGGCCTTTCACGGCTAAAAAAGATTAATATGATCGACAGATTCAATCATGATTGGGTCGAACTATATCAAAATAATAGAATATTAAGACCCGCGGAGGATGGTAAGTAAATAGTTAATATATAAGACTCTGAGTACTAAATACGTCCTGATAAGTATGGACTTCATTCAAACGACATTGATTAGTAATATATTGGTATATAGAATATTGCGATTCCTCGCTTTGCTCGGAATGACAGGAATGTATTTAGTAAAGGGGGGGAGAGAAGTTGCCGCGATTCGCAGAAAGTACGCATCAGACTACCTTATTTGGATCGAATCGCGGCAACTTCTCTCCCCAAACTACAATACCGACAATGTCATCCTGATCCGCCAGAAGGCGGAGAAGGATCGCAATCTTTTGTATTCAGTTTTACTTTAAGATAATGGGGTTATTGGTAATATTAAAAATCAGGCATTCTAAATTTTCACAAGAAATGAATTTTAATATATATCATTAAATTAAATTTTTAAAAATAAATAATCCAACTCAAATTCGCATTACTAATGAAACCAATGAGAAGAAAAGACCGGCAGCTTAATGAAATTTCTGATATTGAATTAATTATACAACGGAGTGATGTCTGCAGAATTGCCTTTGCTGACAATAATACTCCATATATAGTAACTATGAATTTCGGATATTTGCCTGGTGAAAAATCTTCACTCTATTTTCATTGTGCACCTGAAGGAAGAAAGATTGATTTAATCTCAAGAAACAACTACGTTTGTTTCGAGATGGATACTGATCACCTTCTCTACCCGGGTGAAAAAGATTGCGACTGGGGAATGAATTACAGCAGTGTTGTGGGTTATGGCAGGATCAGCATTGTCAGTGACAGGGATGAAAAGAAAAAAGGGCTTGATTGCATTATGGCTCATTATTCCGACAGGAAAGAGTTTGATTTTGATGAAAGGGTATTTTCAGGAACGACCATACTAAGACTTGACATAGAAGAACTTACCGGAAAAAAGAAATAACTTTAACTGAATACTATTATGAAGAACCGATTGCTTTCATCGCTTGCAGCCATCATCATTATTGCAATTCTCAGCTTTTCATGTTCAACTGCACCTGATAAAGTCCCGGATGATGGAAAAATTATTCTCACACCTAAACCCGGACCGGAACCAAGGATAAACGGGACAAAGATATTCGGGGTAAGACCGGGGTCTCCTTTCATGTTTAAAATACCGGCAACAGGCCTAAGACCCATAAAATACGAAGTGATTAACCTGCCTGATGGACTTACCTGTGATAATTCAACAGGAATGATCACAGGAACCCTGAACTCACCCGGGGAATATAAAACAATTGTCAGGGCAACAAATAATAAAGGGACTGCTGAAAGGGAATTCAGAATAGTCTGCGGAGAACAGCTGGCTCTTACGCCTCACATGGGATGGAACAGCTGGTATGTCTGGGAAAATCATGTGACTGATAGTATTATGAGGGCTGCCGCTGATGCAATGGTAAGTTCAGGGATGATTGACCATGGGTATATGTATATAAATATTGACGACTGCTGGTCGGTCAAACCGGGATCAGATGATCCGTCCCTGACAGGTGAACCAAGAGATGCATCAGGCATGATAAATTCCAATAAAAGGTTTCCTGACATGAAAGACATGACTGACTATATTCATTCCCTGGGACTTAAGGCAGGCATATACACTTCACCGGGAGAACTTACATGTGCAGGTCATGTAGCTGCCTATCAATATGAGGAAAAGGATGTAGCAAGATTTGTGGAATGGGGATTTGACTTCCTGAAATACGACTGGTGTTCATATTCGAAAGTAGGAAATAAGGAATTGCTTGAGGATCTTCAGAAACCATATCTTCTGATAAGCAGTATCATCAGGAAGCAGAATCGTGATATAATCCTGAATCTATGCCAGTATGGAATGGGTGACGTCTGGAAATGGGGAAAACAGGTTGGAGGACAAAGCTGGAGAACGGCCGGCGATCTGGGAGGATCATTTGAAGGTATAGGAAAAGCTCTTTTCAGGGACGGATTCGATGTTTACAGCCGCGACAGTCTGCATCTCTATGGTGGTCCCGGCGGATGGAATGATCCTGATTACCTGCTGATTGGATATCTCAGCAACTGGAAAGGACAAACAGTTCCCACACCACTTACCCCGAATGAACAATATACACATGTTTCACTCTGGAGTATTGTGGCTGCACCTTTGATTTTTTCAGGTGATATAACCAGACTCGACGAGTTTACACTCAGCCTTCTTACAAATGATGAGATAATTGAAGTTGATCAGGACCCGCTTGGAAAACCAGGCTACAGAGTCTCAAAAAACGGTGATACCGAAGTATGGATAAGAAATCTTGAAGATGGCTCAAAAGCTGTCGGTCTATTCAACCGTGGTGAAAATGAGGCTGAAGTGACTGCTGTCTGGGAAGAAATTGGTGTTACAGGAAAACAAAGAGTAAGAGATCTCTGGAGACAAAAAGATCTTGGAGATTTTTCTGATAAATACACATCAACAGTACCGGTGCATGGTGTTGTAATGCTCAGACTATGGCCTGAAAAACTATAATTAAAACTTAACAGACAGTAAAAATGGATACATTAAACGATCTTCGGCTTGCAGTACTGATAGATGCTGACAACATCCCCTACGGCAATGTCAGAGGTATGCTGGAGGAGATAGCTAAATACGGAACTCCGACCTTCAAGAGAATTTACGGTGACTGGACCAAACCGACAATTTCAGGCTGGAAATCTGTCCTGCTTGAAAATGCCATAAGTCCTGTCCAGCAATACAGCTACACAAAAGGTAAGAATTCAACCGATTCAGCAATGATTATAGAGGCAATGGATATACTCTATTCAGGTAAGGTCGATGGTTTCTGTATTGTATCAAGCGACAGTGACTTCACAAGACTTGCCACAAGATTGCGTGAAGCAGGTATGAAAGTCATAGGGATTGGAGAGCGAAAAACTCCGGCTCCTTTCATTGTGGCATGCGATAAATTCATCTACCTTGAAATACTGAATCCTCCGGTTAATATTCCTGAACCTCCATCTGAAATAAGAAAAAAGGGGAAAATAATTGTTAAAAAGAAGCAGAAGGAAGATACAGCAGCTTATCCTGCCACAAATAGTGTCCGCAGGATTATTTCTTCATCCATAACCGATCTTGCAGATGAAAACGGATGGGCATACCTGGGCGATGTTGGTAACCTTATCCTTAAGAAGCAACCTGACTTCGATCCCAGGAATTTTGGATTTACCAAACTGACGCCGCTGATCAAATCACTCGATTTTGAAATTGACGAAAGAGACTCTGGGAAGGACCATATTAAGCATATCTACATCAGGAACAGGAAGATGTAATATGGAGAAGAGGTGATGGGGAGAGGGGGTGATGTGCTGAACTAAAATAATACATGAGGTGGAGC
>CALMJY010000006.1 GCA_937864815.1 uncultured Bacteroidota bacterium | reverse complement strand
TGGCACCTCGATGTCGGCTCGTCACATCCTGGGGCTGGAGAAGGTCCCAAGGGTTCGGCTGTTCGCCGATTAAAGTGGCACGCGAGCTGGGTTCAGAACGTCGTGAGACAGTTCGGTCCCTATCTGTTGTGGGCGTAGGAGATTTGAGAGAACCTGACACTAGTACGAGAGGACCGTGTTGGACAGACCTCTAGTGTACCTGTTGTGGCGCCAGCTGCATCGCAGGGTAGCTATGTTTGGAAGAGATAAGCACTGAAAGCATCTAAGTACGAAGCTCGTCTCAAGATGAGATCTCCCTTAAGGGTCGTTGAAGACTACGACGTTGATAGGCTGCAGGTGTAAAGGCGGTAACGTCAAAGCTGAGCAGTACTAATTACCCGTGAACTTTCGGGGTACAGATTTTATTGATTTTTATGTCCGATATGTCAACCATATTGTAAGGTGGAAGGCGGAAGGCAGAAGGCGGAAGGAAAACAATCCGCAATCCGAAATCCGCAATCCGAAATCGCCTTCAGGTGACTATAGCGGCAGGGTCCCACCTCTTCCCATTCCGAACAGAGAAGTTAAGCCTGCCAGCGCCGATGGTACTGCTGATTGCGGGAGAGTAGGTCGTCGCCGACTTAAATCGAAAGCCTTCCGGGGAGACCCGGAAGGCTTTCTTGCTTTATATACATGATCAGGAGGAGATCGCTTCGCTGCGCTCGCAATGACCTTGTAGGGATGTTGCTTAAGTTTCACGTCATTGCGAGGAACGAAGTGACGAAGCAATCCCATGGAACAGGTACAAAATGAAAAAGGGTACCGATTTCTATCAATACCCCTTTTACTATGTGGTCTCTCTTAGTAGAATTTGTACCTCTTGTCAACAATATTTGCTCCCTTGCGCAGTGCTTCATAAGCCTCATAGCTTCCCCTGAGCTGGAATGTAGAGGCAAGCCTGTCCTGTAAAGCATTTATATCTTCACTCTGAGCAGGGGTTGAACTATTTACAGCAAGCATGAATACTCCATTTGTTCCTTTGACAGGGCCTGTTACGGTTCCCTGTTGTGCTACTGAAGCAGCTGCGGTAAGTGCAGGTTCTGTTCCCAGTCCGGGTACAGTAAAGGACCTGAAATTTATCTGAGTGGCTTCCTGTACTGTCAGATTCATGGCCGAAGCTATTGCATCAAGTGATTTACTTTCTCCGCTGTTATTTCTGAATTCCTCAGATATCACTTCAGCTTTCTTGTCTTTCATCAGGGCAAACCTGATATCACTTTCAACATCCTTAACATCTGCGTAACCATCTTCCTGAACCTTGGTGCAGTATGCAACAACATATTTATCACCTATTTCAAATACCGCCTGCTGGCTGTTGTCAAGTACAATCTTTCCGTTTTCAGCATTGAATAGCGACATTATAAGGTAACGGGGATTTTCAAGTCCCGGTAAAGTTTTCTGCTGTGGTGTAATACTATTTGCAACCCTTTTGTTCAGGTTTTTCTCGGCAACTGCCTTGTTGAATTCCTCATATGTATCATTTGTTCCAGCAAACTGGCTGGCTTCACTGTAGATTCTCTGGTTTGTGGCAGAACCTGCTATTACTTTTCTGTCAACATACCCGATGTTATATTTTTTTGTAAGCTTCGATTGTTCAATAACTTCAATAATATGGATTCCAAAAGTCGTTTCAACTATTTTAATATCGCCCTTCTTTGAAGTGAAGCAGGCATTATTAAAAGGTACTACCATCCTGCCTTCTGTAAACCATCCAAGGTCTCCGCCAATCTGTGCAGATCCCTGATCTTCAGAATAGTTTTTTACTTCATCTTCAAATTTGGATGTTCCTTTTTTTATTACCGATACAAGACTGTCGGCAAGTTTCTTTGAATCTTCAACCGACCTTGTTGTTGAAGAAAGGAGAATATGACGGGCATGAACTGAATCGGGCCTGTTCTCAACAGCCAGTAATCTGGCAAGTTTATAAGAGCCCTCCTCCAGATAGGGACCATAAACGCTCTTAATATCTTCATTTTTAACAAATTCCTTAACTGTATCAGGAACATTAGCCATTGGATAGAAGAAGCCAATATGACGGGAATCGGCAGTGAGGTTAATGAACTCGACCGGATCTGGCGCAGAAGCGAATTCTTCCCTGGTTTTTAAGATCCATGTCTCAGCCTGTTTGAAATCCTCTTCAGATGGAACAACATCAAATGTAACATACTCAACATCCCTCAAAGCTGTTCTTTTGAAAGTTTCCTTGTTTTTTTCAAAATATGTGTCAATATCGGCCTGGTTTATTGTAACTGAAGAATCGGAAACCAGACTGTAGTTTTTCATGATATAGCTGAAGTCGACTGTATTGCCCGAAAGAGCCTTATCGAATTCAGCCTGTTTGGATGTTACGTACAGGCCTTTTGAAACAAATGCATTGTATTTGGTATTCATTCTCTCGTTTACAATCTCATCTTCAAAGAAGAGCCAGTATTTTTTGGCAGTTTCATCAACTTCAGTCTGCTTGAGAAAATTGACCATAAATGACTTGTTGAATGCACCGGTCTGCTGATCTGTGAAGAGCTGCTGTACAATTACATGGGGTCTGTTTCCGAAAACAAGTTCGTCAAGCTCTTCAGTGCTGACTCCTATTCCAAGTTTCTTATACTGTTTGTCAAGTATAGTTTCTCTCACCATCTGCTGCCACATCTGCTCACGTACCTGCTCGGTTGTTGTTTCATCGAGTTCTCTGCCTGAGAGTTTATATATTTCGTAAAGATTCTGGAGCCTTAATTCATAATCCTGGTACGAAACTGATTCCCCACCGATTTCACCTATTTCAAAATATTCCTTCTGCCTGAGTCTCTGTCCTCTGCCGTTTCCAAAAAAATCACTAACAACAAACAGCAAAAGGGAGAGACCAATTACACCAGCAACCAGTACCCCGGCTTTCTCACGCAAAAATTGAAGTGTTGACATTTATTTATATCCTTTAAAAATTATTTGAAAAATACCTTTTTTAAAATACAGGCGACAAATATAACAAATTTTCATTAGTTAAGAACTTGTTTTAAAAGTCAATTGGATTAATTGAGTATACTGTGAAAACTATCTGTTACATTAATTAATGTTACTGTCAGGTTAAAGTATGAGATTATTCTACGCCAGTTGGTTGATCAGAATGACAGGTTTATTTCACTGAATATTTAGTGAATCGTAAAAAAACATACTAAAAATCAAATTATATATATAAAAAAAGGGGGGGTATATCGGGAAAAGATAAAAAAATTATAAAAATATATTAAAAAACAGGGGTAAATTAAAATTATTATATATTTTTGCCCTGTATAAACAATAAAAAATAATTAAAAAATGGCTGAACTTAGATTTAGTGCTTTACGGGAAGTCTTCAACAGAGACGCAGTTGAAGTGAAAACTCCGTCCAGAGTAATTTCAGATTATTTCGGAGAAAATGTTTTTGATCTGCCTAAAATGGAACATTACCTTTCAAAAGAAGCTTATAAAGTAGTGAAGAGGGCAATAAACGAGGGTAAGTCTCTGAGCAGACAGGAAGCTGATCTTGTTGCAACAGGAGTAAAGGCATGGGCTATCGAAAAGGGAGCAACACATTACACTCACTGGTTTCATCCTCTTACCGATGGCACAGCTGAAAAACATGACAGTTTCATGGAGCCTGGTGACTTTGGCGGTGTTGTAGAAAAATTCTCAGGAGAATTCCTTGTACAATCTGAGCCTGATGCATCTAGTTTCCCAAGTGGAGGTATACGTAATACCTTTGAAGCAAGAGGCTATACAGCCTGGGATGTTTCATCACCGGTTTTTATTGTGGGTACAACTCTTTGTATACCAACAATATTTGTGTCTTATACAGGTGAAGCACTTGATTATAAGGCACCACTTCTAAAAACTCTTTCAGCACTTGACAAGGCGGCTGTTGATGTCTGCCAGTATTTTGACAAGGATGTAACAAAAGTCATCGGGACCCTTGGAGTAGAGCAGGAATATTTCCTTATAGATGAAGCTCTATATTATGCAAGGCCTGACCTCATGCTCGCAGAGAGGACAATGATGGGACATCAGTCTTCCAAAGACCAGCAGTTGTCTGATCACTATTTCGGATCGATACCTGAAAGAGTAATGTGTTTTATGGAAGATTTTGAAGCTGAGGCTTACAAGCTGGGAATACCTGTTAAAACCAGACATAACGAGGTAGCACCGAACCAGTTTGAATGTGCTCCCATATTTGAGGAGGTGAATCTGGCCGTTGATCATAACCAGCTCCTTATGGATATTATGAAAAGAGTTGCCAGAAAGCATAAATTCAGAGTTTTGTTTCATGAAAAACCTTTCGCCGGTATTAACGGATCAGGAAAACATAATAACTGGTCAATGGCAACAAATACCGGTGTAAATCTCCTTTCTCCCGGTAAAAATCCAAAGACAAACCTTCAGTTCCTTACATTCCTTGTTAATGTTATTAAAGCAGTTAATGACAGCAATGAACTCCTGAGAGCATCTGTAATGAATGAGACAAACTCATACAGACTTGGCGGACATGAAGCTCCTCCGGCTATAATCTCAGTTTTTGTTGGTTCATACCTTACCGAGATGCTACAGAATATAGCCAGGAAAGTGACTGACAAGAAAATGACTCCTGCACAGAAAACAGAACTTAAACTAGGAATTGGTAAAATACCTGAGATATTACTTGATAATACTGACAGAAACCGTACATCTCCTTTTGCATTTACAGGAAACAGGTTTGAGTTCAGGGCAGTAGGCTCCTCAGCAAACTGCAGTGCTGCAATGATCGTTCTTAATGCCGCAGTAGCCGCACAGCTGACTCAGTTTAAAAAAGATGTGGATGTTGTAATTAAAAAAGGAAGAAATAAGGATGAAGCAATATTCCAGATTCTTAAAAATTATATTCTCGAATCAGAAAGGATATTGTTTGAAGGTGACGGATACAGCAAAGAATGGCATAAAGAAGCAAACAAAAGAGGTATTTGTAATATTAACAGTGTTCCTGAATCAATATCAAGGTACCTCACTCCCAATTCAAGAAGTATCCTTGTCGGATCGGGTATCTTTTCAGATAAGGAGATAGAAAGCAGGGTAGAGGTCGAATATGAAAAATTTACAAAAAAGATACAGATTGAATCACGCGTTCTGGGTGACCTTGCCATAAATCATATTGTTCCTACAGCAGTTACTTATATGACATCACTGATTGATAATGTAAAGGGATTGAGGGATATTTTCAGTGATATTGAATTTGAAAGGCTTGCCGGAGCAAGAAAAGAGATGATTGTCACAATATCTGATCATATTTCCAGCATCAAAAAGCTTGTTAATGATATGATTGAGGAGCGTAAAAAATCTAATGTCATTGAAGATTCATACAAAAAGGCTCTTGCATACGAAAACAAGGTAAAGCCTTATCTCGATGAGATCCGTTACCATATTGACAAACTTGAACTGATTGTTGACAATGAGATATGGCCGCTTCCGAAATACAGGGAAATGCTTTTCACAAGATAAAAGGTTGGTTTATTGTTCATAATTCTTTTTGAGGAGGCTGTCTCAAAAGATACGTTTACCCCCAAACCCCCCAAGGGGGGCTTTCAAATCCACAGATATTCAATAAGTTCCCCCGGGGGGATTTAGGGGTGGATCCAGGTAAAAGGTCTTTTTTGACAGCCTCTTCTTTATGCTCCATTCAGTGTATCAATTATAATAATAAGTAATAAGCTCCGTTAAATTATAACACCACTGTTATCTAATATTGATTACTTTTACGGTCAAATTGAAAACAGAATCATGATAAGATCAATTATATTCCTGATTATATTAATTGCCGCCATGCCGATTGATGCTTCAGCACAGAAGCGAAAGACGGAGAGAGCCTATGAGACTTATTATGCGGGAGAATACTATGAGGCAATTGACCAGTTCAAGGATGCCTATTCCAAAACAGGAAAGGCTGACAAGATTGCCAGGACAGAGCTTGTTTTTATGATCGCCGAATGTTACAGGCTTATTAATGATCCCAAGAATGCTGAGACATGGTATAAGCTTGCTGTTAAATCATCCACCTCAAAACCTGATGCCCAATACTGGCTGGCAGAATCGATGAAGAAAAACGGGAAACATCAGGCAGCTATCGATGAGTTTAAAAAGTATAAACAGATTGCACCTTCAGATGCCAGGGCCGATCAGCAGATAAGGGCCTGTGAGCTTGCACTTGAATGGGCAAGGAACCCTGAAGCCTATAAAATAGAAGACCTGCGCGATATCAATTCAAAAGAATCGGATTTCAGTCCTGCATATGGCCGCGATGACTACAGCCTTATCTATTTTACCTCCTCACGTGATGATGCGGCCGGGAACAAAACACATGGTGCCACGGGGCAGAGCTATACTGATATTTTCGAAAGCAGGATCGATAAGAAGTCAAAGTGGAGTACCCCTGTGCCGGTTGAAGAGATAAACAGTGAATTTGAAGATGGTACGCCAACCTTCTCTGCCGACATGAAGGAAATCTATTTTACCCGTTGTGAAGCAGGGAAACGGGAGAGAAAAGGTTGTGTGATAATGTACTCACAAAGATCAGGTGACTCCTGGAGTGAACCAAAAAACTCAGGCATACTTCCTGATTCAGTTGTTGCAGCTCATCCTGCTCTTTCTCCTGACGGAACAACACTCTATTTCGTATCAGATATTCCGGGGGGATCAGGAAAAAAGGATATCTGGATGACCACGAGATCAACCGGAAGTGAAACCTGGTCAAAACCTGTAAACCTCGGACCTGATATCAACACCCCCGGAGATGAACTTTTTCCATATGTCAGAAATAACGGCACACTGTATTTCGCATCAGATGGTCTTATCGGAATGGGAGGACTTGATATCTTCAAAGCAGTGCCCCAGCCTGACGGCAGCTGGGTTGTTACAAACATGAAGCCGCCAATAAACAGCTACTCAGACGACTTTGGCATCACTTTCGAGTATGATAATGAAAAAGGTATCTTCAGTTCTACCCGTAAGGGTAAAGGAAATGATGATCTTTTCGGTTTTGAACTTCCTCCGCTGAAATTTACTGTAACCGGACTTGTTAAAGATGAAAAGACCGGTGCTGCAATTCCTGCTTCAACAGTTCAGCTTATTGCAAGTGACGGATCGAACCTTCAGTCTGAAACAGGCACCAGCGGTGATTTCAGGTTTACCCTTAAAGCAGGTGTTGATTATATCTTTCTGGCATCCAAAAAAGGTTTCCTTAACGGAAAGGAAAAAGAGACTACAAAAGGACAGGAGAAGAGCAGGGAATTCATGGTCACAATACTGCTGACTGCTATCGATAAACCAATTGAGCTTCCTAATATCCTCTACGATTTCAAGAAATGGGACCTAAGGCCAGAATCAATGGTCTCGCTCGATAAGCTTGTGGAGACCTTAACAGACAACCCTAATATTACAATTGAACTTATGTCACATACTGACTCGAGAGATACCGAAGCATTTAACCAGGACCTTTCACAGAAAAGAGCACAGATTGTTGTTGACTACCTTATCGAAAAAAGTATTGATCCGGAAAGACTTTCAGCAAAGGGATATGGGGAGTTGTCTCCAAAATCGGTTGATGCAGCAATTATTGCTCAGAATCCTTTCCTTAAAGCCGGTAGCGTGCTC
This sequence comes from uncultured Bacteroidota bacterium, assembly GCA_937864815.1. Classification (GTDB taxonomy): domain Bacteria; phylum Bacteroidota; class Bacteroidia; order Bacteroidales; family VadinHA17; genus LD21. The sequence goes on along the minus strand of CALMJY010000006.1, from coordinate 4,317 downwards.
ACAGAGCAGTACATTAACTCACTTTCAGATGAGGAGCAGAAGGAGATAGCGCACCAGATAAACAGGCGTACAGAATTCAGGGTTTTAAGAACAGATTATGAGTCAATCAAAAAATAGGGCGTCAGGCGACTGGCTACAGGCGTCAGGTAAAATAAAATATTTATATGAAAAGCATTAAATTTCTTTTAATTTATCTTTTTACCTTCTTAGTTCTATCAGCATCGGGCAAAGAGACTGCAGAGAATATACGTGTACTGGTTATTACCGGGGGACATGATTATAAGAAAGAACAGTTCAATGAAATGATGAAAAGCCTGGGGGAAAATATCTCATACCGTGTAGAAGAGTTTCCGGCGGCATTCAGCATGTTCCTTCCCGAAAACAGGGATAAATATGATGTGCTGGTCTTCTATCACATGTGGCAGTCCATCACGCCCGAACAGGCTCAGGTTTTTGCCGATTGCATAAATAAAGGCAAACCAGTGGTTGCCCTTCACCATAGTATCTGCGCATTTGATGACTGGCCTGAATATATCAATATTATTGGTGGAAAATATTTTCACAAACCAACAGAGGTCGGAGGAAAAACTTATCCTGCATGCTCATATATTCATGATCTGAATTTCACTGTTAATGTCACGAATAAGAAACATCCTGTAACAAAGGATGTAGCTGATTTCAGTGTATCTGATGAGACATATAAAGGATATTATGTTGAACCGGGAGTAACACCTTTGCTCACAACCAGCGAAAAAACAAGCGAGACCATAATCGGCTGGACCAAAAACTACGGAAAGGCAAAGGTGGTAACCCTTCAGAGCGGACATGATGTTCCGACTTTTGAGAATCCCGGTTTCAGAAAAATTTTAAGTCAGGCAGTAGTCTGGGTTTATAATGAAGGAAAGTAACAGGGGGACAAATCTTTCCGGGATAATCCTTTTTACTATATTTGCCACTTGATAAAAAAGTATGTCAGCAGAATCAAAATACAGCAGAAGGGGCGTCTCTTCAGGCAAGGAAGATGTTCATTATGCCATTAAGCATATTGATAAGGGTTTGTTTCCCGGTGCTTTTTGTAAAATAGTACCCGATCTTCTTGGCGGTGACACCGATTATTGTAATATAATGCACGCTGATGGAGCAGGCACAAAATCATCACTTGCTTATATTTACTGGAAGGACACAGGAGATCTCTCTGTATGGAAAGGCATTGCTCAGGATGCGATAGTAATGAATCTTGATGATCTGCTTTGCGTGGGAGTATATAACAATATACTTCTGTCATCAACAATAGGAAGAAACAAACACTTTATACCAGGGTCAGTTATATCTGCAGTGATAAACGGTTCAGAAGAAGTACTTGATGAACTCAGAAAGCTCGGTGTCGGGATCTGGTCAACAGGGGGAGAAACAGCTGATATCGGCGACCTGGTAAGGACTATAGTAGTTGATTCGACTGTAGTGGCACGGGTAAAAAGATCGGATATCATCTCAAATCATATAAGACCGGGTGATGTTATAGTAGGGCTTTCATCATCAGGGCAGACTACGTACGAAAAGGAATATAACAGCGGAATAGGAAGCAACGGACTTACCTCAGCACGGCATGATGTATTCGCAACCTATCTGGCCACAAAATACCCCGAGAGCCTCGACACACAGCTTTCATATGATCTTATTTATTCAGGCAAGCTAAAGCTGACCGATAAGGTTACTGATCAAAAAATTGATGCCGGAAAACTTTTGCTTTCACCTACACGCACATATGCTCCGGTAGTCAGGCAGATACTTGAGGAGATGCGTCAGTCCATTCATGGAATGGTACACTGTTCAGGAGGAGGACAAACAAAGGTGCTTCATTTCATTGATAAGTTAAATGTCATAAAAGACAATCTTTTCCCTCTTCCTCCTCTTTTCAGGATAATCCAGGAACAGTCGGGAGACAAATGGGCAGAGATGTATAAAGTATTCAATATGGGGCATCGATTTGAGATTTATATTTCTCCGGAGAATGCAAACCGGATAATCGAAATTGCTGCCGGATTCAACCTCGAAGCCCGGATTGTTGGTCACTGTGAAGGGCATACAGGAAAGAAAGTCACTATCAAATCTGAATTCGGAGTGTTTGAGTATTAACCCACCCCCAACCCCTCCAAGGAGGGGAGCCCAACTTTTGTGCCACGGCACCGATTTATCTTTGCGCTTTATGTCTTTTTTAGTAACTTTGCACCCTGAAATTTCATTCATATGACCAATATTATTATTCTTGAGAGACTGGAGGGAGTGAAGCAGCGTTTCATTGAGGTGGGCGACCTGCTTACACAGCCTGATATTCTGTCAGATATGAAGAAGTATGTCAAGCTGAACAAAGAATATAAGGACCTTCAGCCGGTAGTTGAAGCATATGAAAAATTCAGGCTTGCCCTGAGCAATATTGAAAGCACAAAGCAACTGCTGGCCACAGAAAAGGATGATGAGATGCGTGAAATGGCAAAACTGGAGCTTGAGGAACTTACATCGCAGCTTCCTGAAATGGAGGAAGAGATAAAGATGCTTATAATACCTGCCGATCCACAGGACGAAAAAAATGCTGTTATGGAAATAAGAGCCGGAACGGGAGGTGATGAGGCCAGTATTTTCGCAGGAGATCTTTTCAGGATGTACTGCAAATATTTTGAATCGAGAGGCTGGAAATATGAGGTTAACAATTTGTCGGAAGGTACTGCCGGAGGGTACAAAGAAATTGTTATGAATGTAACGGGCGACAAGGTTTACGGCATTATGAAATATGAATCAGGGGTTCACAGGGTACAGCGTGTACCGCAGACAGAAACCCAGGGCAGGATTCATACTTCTGCAGCTTCGGTTGTTGTGCTGCCGGAAGCTGATGAATTTGATGTTGACCTGAGGCAGGAAGATATACGAAAGGATACTTATTGTTCATCAGGACCCGGAGGACAGTCCGTTAACACTACCTATTCAGCAATCCGTCTTACTCATATTCCATCAGGTATTGTTGTAACCTGCCAGGATGAAAAATCCCAGCTTAAAAATTATGACAAGGCACTTAAAGAACTAAGGACAAGACTATATAATCTTGAATATCAGAAATATCTTGATGAAGTATCACATAAAAGGAAGACAATGGTTTCTACCGGTGACCGTTCTGCAAAGATACGTACATATAATTATCCCCAGGGTCGTATGACAGATCACAGGATAAATCTTACAATATACAATCTTCCTACAATAATGGACGGAAATATACAGGAGGTACTCGATAAACTCCAGATGGCAGAAAATGCAGAAAGACTTAAAGAAAGCAACATCTAATTCCCTTATTATGAATCACGCGCAGTTGTTTGAGAACATTGTCAGAAAGAAATCTTTCCTCTGTGTTGGTCTTGATTCTGAAATAGATAAAATACCTGCACTCCTCCTGAAAGAGAAAGATCCGGTATTTGTTTTCAACAGGATGATTGTTGATGCAACACACAAATATACTGTCGCATATAAACCGAATGTTGCCTTCTACGAATGCAACGGGGCCGGCGGATGGTCTTCACTTGAGGCTACCGTGAATTATATCCGTAAAAGCTATCCTGATATTCTCCTGATTGCAGATGCAAAACGCGGAGATATTGGAAACACATCAACAATGTATGCAAAAGCATTTCTTGAAAAGATGCCTTTCGATGCAGTTACTGTAGCCCCTTATATGGGCGAGGATTCGGTTGTTCCATTCCTTTCATATGAAGATAAATGGGTTGTTCTGCTTGCACTAACATCAAATAAAGGAGCGGATGATTTCCAGTATCATGATGAAGATGGCATAAAGCTTTTTGAACGGGTTCTGACTGTATCACAGAAATGGGGTAATATTGACAATATGATGTATGTTGTTGGTGCAACCCGTGCCGAAAAACTTAAAGACATACGGAAACTTGTTCCTGATCATTTCCTGCTTGTGCCCGGTGTAGGTGCACAGGGCGGCAGTCTTCAGGAAGTTTCTAAATACGGTCTTAACAGTAAATGCGGACTTCTTGTCAACTCCTCAAGAGGCATCATTTTTGCCGATAGTACTGCTGACTTTGCGAAGGTAGCCGGACAGAAAGCACATGAGATGCAGTTGGAGATGGAAACCTATCTCTCAGAACGGAATCTGGTTTAATTGTCTTTTGGTCTACTGGTCTTTTGGTCTTCTTCTGGTTAGTAGTGAGTTTTTTCTCCCCTCACCCCCTCACCATTTCTCCCCCTCTCCCTGTCTCCCCATCTCCCCATCACCCTATCGTTCAATCGTTCTTCTAAAGTCCTCCC
>CALMJY010000005.1 GCA_937864815.1 uncultured Bacteroidota bacterium | reverse complement strand
ACAAGCTCCTCATTATAAAACTCTTTTATACCCAGACTCGGGAACTTCATGAAATCCTTGAAATTATGATACCTGTTACTGGGTATTACAACGTCATCGGGCCCAATATTCAGTTTTAGTTTAATTATTTTAAGAAGGTCCTGCGGTATGCATCTGTCATATATAAAACGGACAGGAGTACCCTTCTTCCTCTGCTGAAGGCTCTTGTATAGTTTATCAATGTAGCTCTCTGAAATATCATCAGCAATTTCAAGCTCTGCATCTTTTGTGAGCTTAATAGTATAGGCTGAAATATCATCAAAATCGAAGATGAAAAATATATCCTTCAGTCCGAATCTGATAATATCATCGAGGAAAATAATGAATTTCTCTTCCTTTTTTCCTGGAAGTTGTATGAATCTTGGCAATATCCCTGTAGGTACTTCAAGGAGAGCATATCTTTTATTAAGTGAGTCTTTGTTAGAAAGATAAACAGCCAGATAAATAGCATCATCTGTAAGGTTAGGCAGTTCAGAATCCTTCTCAATCATAAAAGGCATTAGTCTGTTCCTGACCTCTTTGTGAAAGTAAGCGGTTACATAATCCACCTGCTCCTGGCTGAGCTGTTTTTCATTTATAATATGGATTTTATGGCTGGCAAGCTCCTTAAGCAGCCTGGTATAGATCTTTTCAAATTTTGTATTCTGCGAAATAACAATCTCCTGAATTTTTTTAAGTGTTGCCTTGGGATTGTAGCCGAGGATGTTTTTTGACTTTACTCCGTAGAATGAGAGTCTTTTGAGGGTTGCAACCCTGACCCTGAAATATTCATCGAGATTATTGGAATAGATACCCAGGAATTTGAATCGTTCTATCAATGGAACTTCCTTGTTCTCAGCCTCCTGGAGAACCCTTTCGTTAAATGAGAGCCAGCTGATCTCCTTTGGTATGTAATATTTGCTCATATAATCTTCAGGGCTTTAAGTAGTAATCTATAGTACCGGTGTTTCTTGCAATTTCTGACCAGGTGCTTACTTTAAAGGATATGCAAACTATGCCGCATTTCTGCATAAAATTGCAGCCTTCCCTGCTAAGTTCACCTGCAAGTTCGGTAAATGAAGGGTTATGACCGAAAAGTGTAACAATCTCGGTTTCTTCCTTAATCCTTGCCAGATCTTCCTGCAAAGTCTGAAGGTTTAATTTGTAATAAATATTCCCTGCCAAAAGAATCTGCTCGGATGGAATTCTGAATATCCCGGCAAAAATCAGAGCTGTTTCCACAGCCCTGAAAGCAGGACTTGTTATAAGAATGCCTGCTGATTTTTCCTTTTCCTTCAGTCTGAGCGCCATTGTATTTGCAATAGTTTTGCCTTTGGTTGTCAATGATCTTTCAAAGTCGGAAATCTCCAGTGAGGGTTCCTCTGCTTTGCTGTGACGGATAAAAATCAGCTTTTTCATAAATATGGATTTAATTATTATTTACCGGGGTTGAAGAAATAATTAAATACCGAAACATGTTCCCATATTCTCTGCCTGTATGACCATTGGATCATCCTTCTGTACAAGCTTCAACTTACCGGCTGGTTCCGACAAGGGAACTGAAACAATTTTATCATCTCTCAGTGCTACCATTTTACCATAATCCCGCTCAGCGATCATATTTGCTGCAGCAGCTCCATATCTTGTTGCGAGCACCCTGTCCATTGGTGAAGGAGTTCCTCCCCTCTGAATATATCCAAGAACCGTTTCTCTTGTGTCAAGTCCGGTAAGCTCCCTGATCTTCCTGCTGAGTGCCTGGGCCGCAGAGCAACTGTCTTTGACTGCCATTCTTATGCCTTCCGCAACAACAACAATAGAGTAAGGTTTGTTCTCCGAGGCACGGTGAATCAGATATTCTGCCACTTTCTCATCATTATAGTCAATTTCAGGGATCAGGATAACATCGCCACCTCCTGCTATTCCTGAGTACAATGCTATCCAGCCTGCATTATGTCCCATAACCTCAATAATCATTATTCTTTTATGAGAGTTTGCAGTGGAGTGCAGCCTGTCGATTGCTTCTGTTGCTATATTTACTGCTGAGTCGAATCCGAAAGTTAAATCAGTGCCCCACACATCATTGTCAATGGTTTTTGGTATCCCAATTACATTAAGGCCTTCCTGGGAAAGGAGATACGCTGTTTTAATTGTGCCGTTTCCTCCAATGCATACAAGACAGTCGAGCCCCATCTGTTCATAATGCTCACTTATCAGTTTGGGTTTGCTTATCTCATTTTTTCCCTTACCGGTGCTCTTGAATGGTTTTTCACGAGATGTTCCCAAAATAGTTCCTCCAAGGGTAAGGATACCGGAGAGGTCATGTTCAGATAGTTCACGGTATTCCTTATTAATCATCCCAGTGAAGCCATCGCTTATTCCGACGAGCTCCATGTCATATTTCACAATCGCAGTTTTTCCAACGCCCCTTATAGCTGCGTTCAGACCGGGACAGTCACCACCAGCAGTCAGAATACCTATCCGCTGCCCTTTTTTCATCTTAACCATTATATGAACATTATATTTAGTAGTACAAATTTAGCTTTTTATTTGTTGTTTCCCGCTGATCACGCTGATTTTCGCAGATGGACCAGAGAAATTCCATAATATTCAAATAGACTGCAACTTGCTATAATCCATTTACTTTTCGATATATTGACTGTGCTATATCCTCAGAATTGAAGTTGACGAGCAGACCTAATTTTAAACCGGTTAATCTAAGATAAGTCAATACTTGTTTATGATGAACTTCAGCAATGTTTTCTACTGATTTAATTTCAATTAAGACTTTCTTTTCTACAATAAGATCTGCCCTGAATCCAAGGTCAAGTTTTACTTCATTATAAGTAACCGGTATTGCTGATTGAGCCTGAACATCCAGATCTAGCTTTTTTAATTCATAAATCAATGCTGCTTCGTAAACAGATTCTAAAAGTCCAGGACCTAATGAATTATAAACCCTAAAAATGCAGCCTCTTATTTTATAGGAGATTTCATTTTCCAGCATATTACAAAATATTAAAATCTTAAAATAATTTATCAGCGCATATCTGCGCTATCAGCGGGAAAAATTGTAATAATTAAATAACAACGAGCATTCGAAATTATTAAAAATTTATAAATCAAAAAAATAGTTTCCCGCTGATCACGCTGATTTTCGCAGATGTAACATTTTGGTAACATTATAAGATTTTTGAAGGATCGATGAAAAATCTATAACTTTAACAAGTCGGGTAATCTTTGAATTGGATCAATGGGATCAGAAAATATCAGGATAAGGGAAATCAAGCCTGTGTTAGCAGAATATATCAGCAGATCAAGGGATTTGTTGAAACGATCTGCTGTTCCGGATGACGATGCGGTGCACGATATAAGGGTATATATGAAGAAGTCGAGAGCGGTTCTGAGACTTACTGCACCACTTATGGAAAACTCACTATCTGACAGGGATCTTCAGTCTTTGAAAAGAGTAGGACAGTTAATGTGTCACTGGCGCGATACCTCCGTCCACAGAAAGACACTTAAGGAACTGAGGAAGAAGCATCATATCATTTTTTCAAAATTATCGGATAACGAAAAAATTACTTCCCTGATGAGTAAACCGGAAACTCCTCCCGGGCCGGATGAAGATATGAGGAATAGTATCGCGGAGATTGATGAATTGCTGAGTAGAACCTATTTCCGGCTGAGGTTCAATCAGATGCAGAAAATAGATACTTACAATTTGTTTGTTCTGCTCGGACTTTCATTTGATACTGTACGGAAGATATACCTTGATTGCAGGAACAGGGTGAGACCTGAAAAGATGCATGATTTCAGAAAACGATCAAAGGACTTTCTTTACCAGCTGTACTTTTTCCGTCCTATGAATCCATCCGGAATAAAGTCAATTGAGAAACGGCTTGAAAGAATGACACTTAACCTGGGGAAGTATAATGACCTGTACCAGCTGCTGAATACACTCGGTTATGTCTATCCCAACGAATTAAGCAATCCTGCATTGGATGAACTTGTTATTAAAATAAGGGAAGAGCAGGATTATTATCTGTCGAAGGTATGGCCGGAAGCCTACAGGATTTTTTGTCCGGGTAAAGAACTTACCGCGATTCTGGGATTAAATGAACTGAAATAAAATAACCGCAAAGATTACCATGCATTTTTGAAATACCTGGCTCTCTTTGCGGTCAGAAAATAGTCCCTGACTGATCAGGTAAAAATTATCTGTGAACCTTCACCTCCGGCTTTTTCATAGAAATCACCCACTGTAAGAACACCGCTTACATGTTCAGAGAGATCCGATTCCTTGAATTTAAACATATCCATAGCAAGTTTACATGCATATATTTTACCGCCACCTGCTGTAATCAGGTCGAGAAACTCACTTACCGGAGGGATATCCAGTTTTTCCATCTGGCTTTTCATCATCCAGGAAGTGAATGCTTCCATCCCCGGGATTATACCTAACCATGTGGGCATTCTTAAGCCACCGGGTAACCTGAGTGCAGGATTTCCAACTACACCGGTATGAAGTTTGTCCATCCTGGTTTTTACAATTGCATCGAGTCCGAAGAATGTAAAGAAAAGATTTGTTTCCATGCCTTCCATTACAGCTCCATTTCCCATAACGAGTGTTGCATAAACATCCTCAATAGCACCTTTGGCACAAATGATGTTTACCTTTTTAACCGGAAAATTTTTGTCAGTAGTCATATTATCAGATTTAAAGTTTTGGATATAAGGATCAGATACAGCTTGCAGGTTTTGGAATACCGGCAATTCTTGTGGCTTTCTTCAGGGGAGCACCCGGAAAGAGCTGGTAGAATGTCTTTACATCAAGAACACCTGAGTGGTTGATGCTTCTGATTGAAAGAGCATCACCTGCATTGTGTCTGTTCCTGAGCCATTCAATGATTGCGAAATGCTGATCTGTAAGAGTGATATTTTCCTCTTTCGCAATCTCATGTGCGATATCTTTTGTCCACTGGGACGGTGTTGTTAAGTAACCTTCATCATTGACGTCAACTGTTACTCCTGCATAAGTTTTTTGTGCCATAATTGTTAAAAGTTAAAAGTTAAAAGTTAAAAGTTAAAAGTTCAAAGTTCAAAGTATAGGTAATCAGGCAGATATTTTGCCTGCCATCGACATATGATCAGTAACGGGGAGTTTTCTTCCCTTTATAAGGATGTTCCAGTATATCCATTTGAACAGGAGTTTTCCCCAGTGGTTTATGCGGGTTTCCTTAAGCAGTGAAAACGGGCCTACAACAGGTACAGGATAGACTCCTGCCAGCGGTTCAGTGACATAATTGAAATCAATAAGAATTCCTTTTCCGAAACCGGTTTCAATATAACAATTGGAATGTCCGTCGAAAGAAGCGTTGAGTGGTTTTCCTTTTATTAAATTAAGAATATTATTTTCAAGAACATCTGCCTGGAAATGAGCTACTGAACCTGCTTTTGAGGCAGGGTAATTACCTGCATCTCCAATAACAAAAACATTTTCCTTAATAACCGACTGCAGTGTATTCTTATCAGCTTTCACAAAACCAAATTCATCACCCAGTCCACTTGTCGAAATTACAGGATCACCTGTGTGCAGCGGGATTGAAACAAGACAGTCAAATGGAACTTCCCTTCCTCCGAAGTCGAGTATTTTTTTATTGGTATTGTCAACTTCACCGAGGAAGAAATCAGTTACCAGGTTGATATTCTTTTCTTCCAGAAGGGTTCCCAATGCTTTGGAAGCTTTAGGTTTAGTGAATGCTCCGGACATAGGGGTTACATAAGTGATGTTTACCTTATCACGCATACCCCTGAGTGTGAAATAATAATCTGACAGAAATGCAAATTCGAGAGGAGCTACAGGACACTTAACAGGGTTATCTGCAATATTTATTACAAGATGTCCGCCTTTCCATGTCTTGAAGAATTCACAGAGAGCCGATGCTCCCTTTGGGGTATAGAAATCGAAAATGCTTTTATGCCAGAGTTCACCTTTTAGTCCGGGTGTGTCATCAGGACTGATTCTTGCTCCTGTTGCAACTATCAGGATATCGTAGTTTAATGAGGATCCGTTTTTCAGAATCACATTATTATTATCCGGGTCAATCTTTTCAATCTCTGAATAGATTAACTCTACTCCCTTAGGAATAAATCCTTTTATTTTTTTTACAATATCTTTTTTATTATAAAACCCGAATGGGATAAATAAAAATCCGGGCTGGTAATAGTGATCCTGTTCCTTGTCAACAATTGTTATGCCCCATTCGTAGACGCTGAGGTGTTTGCGCATTTTATTCGCCATGATTGAGCCTGCGGTTCCGGCACCAAGAATCAATAATCTTTTCATTTTTATCCTTCTGTTAATTTATTAACAGTACAAATATAAATCGACTTATGTAGCTATTTACATATATATGATAATTATGATGTTATTTTTTTAACACAGGTCTGTTTTAAAGGTCATTTCTCAGGGAAAAAAATTGATAATCTTCTAATAACACTGATGAATGTTAAGGTATTTGGGAAATAATTATCTTGGGAACAAATTTATAACTGATGAAAAAACTCTTCCTCTTTTTTATTGCATGCTTCTTTGTTTCTATATCCGTTTTTTCACAGATAGTCAACAAGGAACCTTTGAGTGCACGGCAGACATATTATAAGATTGATGCCAGGCTTGACCCTGAATCAAAGATAGTTACAGGTGAGATGGAGGCTTACTGGGTGAACAAATCGACAGATATTGTACCGGATATTCAGCTTCATCTTTATATGAATGCATTCAGGAATAACAAGTCAACTTTCAACAAAGATGCTGGTCTGAACCTTATCGATAAGAAGATCGATTTTGGCTGGATCGACATAAAAAGCTTTAAAGACAGAAAGGGAAATGACCTTCTTGAGAAGATGACTTTTATATGTCCTGATGATAATAATGCCGATGATCAGACAGTTATAAAAATTTTGACATTTGAACCTTCAAAACCAGGAGACACTGTTTTTATAAAGGTAAATTTTGAAACAAAACTTCCCAAAGGGTCATTCAGAACAGGTTTTGCCGATGATTATTTTTTTGTGGCACAGTGGTTCCCTAAATTTGGTGTTTTCGAACCGGCAGGAATGCGATATGCAACAACAGGAGGCTGGAATTGTCACCAGTTCCACAGGAATTCGGAATTCTACTCAAACCACAGTGTATACGATGTAGATATTACAGTACCTGCTGATTATGTTACCGGCTCGGGAGGGATGCTTATTAAAGAGGTTCAGGATACTGCCGGTAAAACCAAAACTCTTACATACCGGGCTGAAGATATTGTTGATTTCGCCTGGACCACTTGGCCCGGGTATGCTGTTTATAACGATGAATGGAAGCATGTAAAGATAACCCTTCTTTTGCCACATATCAGGAAGGATCAGGTTGAGAGACAATTCCGTGCAGTTAAGAATGCACTTGAGTACCTGACCGATAATGTGGGACCCTTCCCATGGTCCCACCTTACCTTTGTTGACCCGCCTACAATTGGGGGATTTGCCGGCGGAATGGAATACACCACTCTTTTTACTTCTGCATCTGCCGATAAAATACCGGAATTTTTGCATATACCCGAAATGGTGACAGTACATGAATTCGGACATGCTTATTTTATGGGAATTCTTGCGAGCAATGAGTTTGAGGAGCCATGGCTTGATGAAGGTGTTAACTCATTCTGGGAAGCAAGGATTATGGACCATTACTGGGGCGAAAACTCTGGTTTGCTGGATCACCCTCTGTTAAAAATAGCAGATAAATCGTACTCACGTACATCTTATGTTGGTTCACCTGCCAGACAGGTTACCACAAACGGGGAATACTCATGGAACTATCCGCACGGAACTTACGCTATGATGTCGTATACCAAGGCTACCACGATTCTCTATACAATGATGGGAATTTTGGGAGAAGAGACAACAAATGAGATATTCAGGGAATATTACAGGAAGTGGGCATTCAGGCACCCCTCAGGAAAGGATTTCATAAATGTTGTAAATGAAGTAGTTACAAAGATGCATGGAGATAAGTTTGGCAGTGATATGAACTGGTTCTTTGATCAGACACTTTACGGAACAGGTATTGTTGACTTCAAAGTCAGTGGCTTCAGTAATGTAAAAGTCCGCGATTTCAAAGGAATTATTTCTGAAGCTGATTCTCACAGGCTTGTAACAAATGTTACAAAAGATGATAGCATATATACTTCTACTGTCAGGTTGTACAGACCCGGGGATGTAATACTTCCAGTCGACATAATGGTCCATTTTGAAAATGGGGACACCGTAATGGAAACCTGGGATGGGAAAGAACGTTTTAAAGACATTACCTACACAGGAACAAGGCAGATTGACTGGGTAAAGATCGATCCTGAATATAAGCTGAGAATGGATATCAATTTCACAAATAATTCACGGACTGATAATCCTGACAGAGTACCAGTGCGTAGGTACATTGATAAGTTTATTGTTTTTATGCAGTATTTTCTGAATTTCATTTCATTGTAAACAGACCCATTATGAAGATTTTCACTCACTTAAAATCCGGAGCTATCCGTTCACTCCAGGCATGGAAGGGAGTTATTGTAATCTGGTTATTAATCCTCTTCCTGATCAGCCTGCTGGCTCTGCCGGTTAAGTCCGGTTTCAAAAGTATGCTTGGTTCAAGTATGGTGACAGAACTCTTTGCAGAAACCATTAATATTGATGTTATTACCGACCTGATAACCGGAGTTGGTGTAATTATGCCAATGTTGACAATAGGATTTTTACTCGTACTTTTCTTTGGTTTTATACTGAATGTATTTGTTACAGGTGGCCTCTTTTCAATACTGGACAGCAAAAATGAAGCAAAAACCCTGAGCCGGTTTTTTGCCGGTGCCGCTGAAAATTTCTGGTCTTTTATGATAATAATTCTCATTACTATTGCCATGTTGATGTTCGCAGCAGCAATAATTGGTGGTATTCCGGTTTTTATTGTATCCGGAGGCGAATCTGGATCACCTGAACCCGGTTCTATGGGAAAAACTATTAAGATTGCACTTATTATCCTTGCCATATTGCTGCCGGTCTTTCTGCTGGTAGCTGATTATGCCAGGGCATGGCAGGTAAATCATTCAGAGAAGAAACCATTCAGAGCCATAGGTTTTGGTTTCAGCAAAACCTTCAGAACATTCTTAACTTCATATCCGATGATGCTGATTCTTGTGACTGTTCAGACAGTTCTTGGTGCATTTGCAGCATCAAAACTTCTGTCAGCAAAGCCTGATACAGGCGGAGCAGTATTTTTGTTCTTTATTCTGACTCAGATTCTTTTCATTCTGAAAATTCTGCTGAGAGCATGGAGATACGGCAGTGTTACATCGGCAATGGAAGATATTAAAGCGGTTTCTCAGGATCAACCGGCACAGGCCCTTGAGCCTCTTCCCGGTCAGGCCTGATGTTTATATCAAATGGTGTCCTTACATAGAAGTATGAAGTGAGCCCGTAATTGATCACTGCAGGCCGCCAGTGCCATAATTCTATATTCGCACTTATTGATGACCTGAATGGAACCGCATCAAGATTCCTGTAACGCATATTGACTGACAAACCAGGGTGGAAGTTTCCGCTTCCGCTGGGTTGTGCAATAAATGGATGGGTGAATAATTCCGGTCTGCACCAGGCGTAACCATAGTAATCCTCTGTGCCTGTTCCAATGCTTGAAGGAAATCTTTCTCCGTCAACAAATATTTTTTCATCACCCTCTCCCCACCAGGCATCTGTTGTGTTAAAAACAGTTACCGCATCACCTGCATAAACTCCGGTTCCCTTAATATCAGCATAGTTGATATCCTTATGAAGTCCGGTTCCTCCGGCAACCTCTGAACCTGCGGCGAGTATCTGGTGATACTCATGCCATGAAGCTCCGAAATACAGGCTGTTATCATTCCATTTGTAATCCGAGGTAATTACATCAAGTTCAGCCTTTAACTCCTGTTCACCCAGATTAAGCAGTGAAACATTGCAATTGTTCCGGAAAGGCATTATCCAGTAAGCTTCCATAATATTTTTCCCGTCAACCCTGCTGTTCCATGTTGAAGAGTATGTCTCTTTTGATCCGGTACCGAAAAAGTATCCGGCAGGAACCCATACTGTATTGTTGTTATCAAAACTAATCTTCAATACAGTTGATCTCAGTGCCTGGTCGGTGTCGAATGCCGATAATTTAAGTGAGATCTTTCGGACAGATGCATTCCTGGAGTTAATTTCAATTGCTGCCGAATCACCAGCGTTAATAGTCTCATTTAATTTGTATTTATCCTTAATATCTGACACAGCGATTGAGTCTGCTTTTAAAAGTATGTTATTTACTGAAGTAATCAATGCTGACGCATTTTTTAATTCTTCCATTGAGAATGAAACAACTTTTGTTTGCTGTTCATAAGCCCTGTAACAAATGTTGTAATATATATTTGGCTTTCGTGTACTGTCAGTTATCATAATTGCATCGCATTCATAAGTTATCCTGCAATGATCTGAAAACGGTATTGGAAGATAAAGATTATGCCCTCTTCTTTCAATTTCTGTATCGGGTGAAACCGAACTTATTAACGGTGCTCCAGCCAGCAGGTCCGGACCATAAAACTTAAGCGGATCTGCTTCAAAAACAGGAGAGGTATTTCCGTCAATATATAATCTTATTGTCCCATTCAGTGAACCTTCGCCTGCAAATGTCATCCACCATCTTACTATAGCACCCGGGCCGTCAGTGTCGAGCAAAATATATTCTTTTCTTCCCTTCGATGTATCAATGCCGTGGAACTGGGTATAATCATCATTTGCGAACCAACCCTCACTGTCAGGAGAAACAGATTTCCTGTCGTAGCTGCTGAACTGCTTCAGATTATAGAATGGTACAGGAATCTTTGTGATTGCATTTTTGTCGGTCATTTCAAAAAGAAGTGTTTTAAGGCTTACCACTTTCTCTTTTTTGCAGGAGTAAAGTGAAAAAATGATTGAAACAGTTAAAAAAAACAGTAAAAACCTGCTGTTTGGTATAGTTTTCATTTTTGTTGGTATAAGATGATTGTTTATCAAAATTAGATATTTAATTTTAACCACAAAGAACACAGAGTTATCACAGAGTACACAAAGGTAAAGTCTGGATTCATACTTTCTTCTTTGTGCTCTTTGTGTTATCCTGAGCCAAAGGCGAAGGACTTTGTGACCTCTGTGGTTAATGGATCAGATTCTATAAAAGTTCTATCTTGTATTGAAAATATTTTATGTCAGAATTATCCAAAGCACAATTTACAGATCCTTCAATAATGCCTGATGATGAGATTATTGCATCAGTAGTTGGCAGCAGGATGGATTTATGGAAATCTCTGCTCAGACATGCTGAAAGCAATTATAAGGATGTATCGGGAAGCTGGAACTATTATAAAGATGGTAAGCAATGGTTATTCAAATTTGTTCAGAAGAAAAAAACACTTTTCTGGGCAGCTGTTTTTGAAAAGTCTTTCAGAATAACCTTTTATTTTGGTGATAAGGCAGAAGCTCTTGTATTTTGCAGTGATATTCCTGAAGAAATGAAGGATGAATTCAGGAATGCCAGGAGGTTCGGATCAATACGACCAGTGTCTGTGATACTTTCAGAACAGAAAGATGTTGAAAATGTTAAAAAACTGATCGGAGTTAAAATTAGAAGTTAAGAGACGAATCGTGTTGCTAGGTGCTGGTTCCTGGTTCCTGGTTCTTCACCTTCCGCCTTTTGTCTTACCTGTCGCCTGTCGCCTGTAACTACGTATAAATACCCCATTGTAAATAGGCTTTAAGCCTCTTTGGAACCAAATAGGAGAGGTCTAAATTTGTGTTAAGAAATTAACAATACACACATTCCCTGCTGATGGGTAAACTTTATGACACTTTGCTTAAAGACATCCGTTTTGAGGAGGGGCTTAATGCATGCATGAAC
>CALMJY010000004.1 GCA_937864815.1 uncultured Bacteroidota bacterium | reverse complement strand
AACCCCCCAAGGGGGGCTTTCAAATCAACTGATTTTCAATAAGTCCCCCTTGGGGGATTTAGGGGTGGATTTAGAAAAATTGACTTTTGAGACACCCTCTTCTTTCTTTATTAAAGCCCTTTTACAACCGGAAGTAAAATATGGCTGAGTGTTGTACCTCCGTGATAAATAGTCTGTCTGGCAACTCTCGTTTTTGAACTGCTTCCCAGAGGTTCTCCTGTATTTGGGTTCCTGTCAAACTGTGGAAAATTACTGGAAGTAATATCTATCCTGATCCGATGACCCGGGAGAAAAGCATTTGCAGTACCTGTCAGTTCGATGTCATATTCATAAGTCTGGTTTGGTTTCAGAAGTTTCATCTTGTCGAGACCTTCGCGGAAACGGGCTCGAAGAATGCCTTCTGAAACAGGCATTGCATAACCGTTTGGATAGACATCCACAAGTTTTATCATCCAGTCTGTGTCTGTGCCGTCAGTTGCAGCATGCAGCTTCATGCGTACGGGGCCGGCGATAGTAATTGTATCAGAAAGAAATTCACTTGTATATACGAGTAAATCTTCACGTCTTTCAAGGGGTCTTTGATCATAAGGGCCAGCCTGGGTTGGTGTACCACAACAGTTATTGCCACCGGTTGTTGGAACCGGATTCAGAGGATCATAATTATAGCTGTCTGAAGAACTAGATGATGGTTTGGTAAATGTCAGTTTCCCGTCACCCCGAACTGAATTGGCTTTTCCTTTACTGTCGATATATAATTCCCTGAACTCTGTACCGGGTATTGGCCAATCAGTTTCGCCCCTCCACTTATTTACACCCATGTAAAAGAGCTGAACAGGTTTTTCATTTTCTATCCCTGTCTTTATGCCTTGAAGGTAATAGTCATAAAGACGCATATGGAACTGGAACATGTCGAGCATGGCAGCAGGAGTGAAATCAATTCCACCGAAAGACTGTGAGGGGCCGTGTCCCCAGGGGCCAATTATCATTCTTGCACCATTCCTGGCTTCCTCAGTGGCACCATTTTTTTTCATTCCGGTATAACCGTTAATGGTTCCCATCAGAAAGATATCAAACCAACCTCCTAAAGTTTGTGTCGGTACTTTTATTTTATTGAATCTCTCCTCATCACTTATTGCTTTCCAGTACTCATCGTAGCTTTCATGTTTCAGCCAGTCCCTGTAGTGCTGTACCGGCGATCCTTCATAAGTCATGTCCATATCATTCAGAGGGAGATGCATCAACACATTATCATATTTCAGATTTTCAGGCATAAAGCTCTCTGTATGCCAGTATTGGGGAAGCATTATTCTGTTAGGCATTCTTACAACACCCCAGCCATAATTGAAGCTCAGACGATAAGCCCCACCCATGGTAAGCCAGTTTGCATAGATATTGGTTGATGCAAGGGAAGGAAATGATACAACAAGATGTGGAGGAGCCTGGGAAGCAGCAGCCCACTGGTTATGGCCGACATAACTTCCGCCATAGGTTGCCACTTTACCATTGGAAAAAGGCTGGGCTGCAGCCCATTCTATTGATTCATACCCATCCTTTGCCTCATTTCTGAATGGTTCCCATTTCCCTTCACTTTCATACCTTCCGCGGACATCAAAAAACACAACTGCATAACCATGCTGTGCAAACTTTACGAACATCTCATGCGATCCGTCCCTTTGAACTCCGTAAGGTGTACTCGAGACAATCGTAGGATATCTGCCTGGTTCAGCCGGAAGATACACATCGGCGAAAAGAGTGACTCCGTCACTCATTTTAACTGCCTTGTGTCTTTCAATCCTGATATCATTTGCAAGGGTGCTTTTCTGGGAATCAGAAATGAATGAGAATGAACAAAGAATGAAACTTAGAAAGAAGAGTATCCTCAGGTTCGTGATCAGATTATTTTTAATTTGTGATATCATTGGGTTATTAATTTGATTATTAATAAGATCCATTAAAAAAAATAACCTATATGAACTTCATATAGGTTATCAGGCTTTTGCTGAGCACTAAATATATGCAATACAATCCATTTCCACAAGTGAATCACCGGGAACACCACCCTTGGCGACAGCAACTGTTGTACGAACAGGAGGATTTTTACCAAAACGTCCTTTATAGACAGCGTTCATTCCTTTATAGTCAGCGATGTCATTGAGATAAACATTTACTTTCAGGACTTTCTCCATTGTAGTACCGGCTTTAATAAGTTCTTTCTCAAGTTCCTTGAGGACTATCTCAGTATGAGCCTCAATTGTAAAAGGAGCTACATGTGCACCTTTACCTGCCACGAATACCATATTGCCAAGTTTTGTATGACCTGAGAAAAGGGGAACATCCTGGAAATTGGTAACATTTCCTGCAACCTTTTCATCTGAAGAGGCTGCTTTAGCAGCTAATCCTATTCCTGCCAATCCAACGACTGAAGCAAACATTTTTTTTAATGCTGATCTTCTTTCTGTTTTCATAATCAATTGTTTATAGTTAATAAATATGGTTGGTTTGTATCTTTTATTTGAAGTTGGTGTGATT
Organism: uncultured Bacteroidota bacterium; assembly: GCA_937864815.1. Lineage (GTDB taxonomy): Bacteria > Bacteroidota > Bacteroidia > Bacteroidales > VadinHA17 > LD21. The sequence goes on along the minus strand of CALMJY010000004.1, from coordinate 1,287 downwards.
CAAAATTTTTTAAATTCATTAGCCGCCATTCCGTTGAGGTCCCATACAATTTTTCCGGCTCTGATGGTAAGTTCAGCAACCAGTTTTTGAGTGCCTTTAAGCTTATCTGTACCTATATCAATAAACCCATAATCCCCCTTGCTGATACTGAAAACAGCAACATCAGCTTCCGTGCCCACACTAAGATTTCCCAGTTCCGGTCTGTTGATCATTAATGCTGCCTGCCATGTTGAACGGTTTATAACATCCTGTAGCGGTAGTCCAAGTGCAAGGAATTTTGACATTGTATTTGCCATATCTTTCATGCCACCATTCATACTGCCTGTATGAAGATCTGTGCTGATTACATCAGCATAGAAACCTTGCTGAATTGAAGGAACTGCTACTTTCCATCTGAATGATCCTCCGCCATGGCCGACATCAAATTTAATTCCCCTTTTCTGAGCTTCAAAAATATAAGGTTTTACTTTTCCGTTTTCATCAATAACCGATTCACGGGTATCAGGAAAATAAGCATAGGCATGGGTAAAGATATCTCCCGGTCTGAATTTTCTTAGGAGAAGTTCTTCAAGTGAAAGGGGAGGAGTGGCTCCTCCAAAGTCGACCATCACGGGAAGGCTTGCCATCTTTCCGGCAGCCATAAGGCTATCAACCGGTCCCCATTCATGTCCGCTGTAGTGAGCTAACTTAAAACCGACAACAATATCGGGATATTTTTTTGCCACTTCCACGGCCCTGCGGGAAATCATATCTTTTGTTGTTTGTTCAAAAGGGCCGCCTCTCATTCCTTCCCCTGCAATATTTATCAGGGCAAGGATCCTGGTCTGTGATCCATCAATGCTTGTCTCCTTAAATTTTGGGAAAGTCCTGTAACCTGCACTTCCGACATCAACCATTGTTGTAACACCAGCGCGGAAAGAAAATGCATCAGCCTGAATAGAATTAGGGCCGTCCATCAATCCCTGATCCATGTTATTCCCAAAATAAACATGTACATGGGCGTCTATAATACCGGGCGTTACATAAAGACCTTTGGCATTAATTATTCTTTTACCCTCTTTTTCATCAATGGTTTTGGCTACCAATGCAATCTTCTTATCCTTGATTGCAAGATCCATAACTCCGTCAATTTTGTTTTTAGGATCTATTAAATGGCCACCCTTGATTATGATGTCATAATTCTGAGAAATACAAATCCCTGGTATCAGCAGTATTAATGCTGTAAAAAAAAGAATCCGGACTTTCATGTGTTAATTATTTCACAGTTTAGATAATTTATGAACTAAT
>CALMJY010000003.1 GCA_937864815.1 uncultured Bacteroidota bacterium | reverse complement strand
AAGATCTTTGCACCCGGTGGTGCCATGGAAGCTTTTCAGGAGGCAAAGAAATCAGGAAAAATAAGGTTCATAGGATTTTCAGCTCATTCAGTAGAAGCATCACTCGCAATGATGGATCGTTATGATTTTGATACTATTCTTTATCCGATCAACTATGTTACATGGCATGCCGGTAACTTTGGCGCCCAGGTATTGGAGAAAGCAAAGCAGAAGAATATGGGAATTCTTGCATTAAAAGCAATGGCGAAAGGACCCTGGCCTAAGGATGCTCCTGAAAAGTCCAAATATCCGAAATGCTGGTACGAGCCTCTGGTTGATACGGAGGACATCAGGATGGGTCTGCGATTCACTCTGTCACATCCCATTACTGCTGCGCTGACTCCCGGTGATGCAGGATTATTTAAAATTGCACTCAGTCAATCGGGGTCACTTAAACCACTCAAGGATAAAGAGGTTCAGGAGATTAAGACAAAAGCTCTTGCAGGAAATCCGTTGTTTAAATATCCGAGGGCTTAGGAAGAAGGTACCGGGTGCTGGTTACCTGGTGCTGGGTACTTGGTGCTGGGTGCTGGGTACTGGGTGCTTAACTTGTTCAAGGTTTCAGGTTCCATGTATTCCAGTTGCCTGACGCCTGTCGCCCGCCGCCTTATTTCACATACTTCAGCCTGAGGTCCATCATCCGGTCATACACAAAGTAGCAAGGTTCCTCGCACATGGTTTCGGTATAATTTACCCTTGGTGTGGTTGAATTAACCACAGTATATAATTTGTTGTTTATAAAATAAGTTGCAGTTATAGTGTACATCCGGTTTAATGATACTCTTTTTTCATATCTGGTATGATAAATTGATGCGGAATCAATAACTACATTATCTTCTAACCTTCCTTCATATAGTTTTATCAGTACCCCGGATACTCCTGGATTGTCCAGATCTGCCATGATAGTGGTTTGATCCGGGTCATAATCGAGACAATCCTCACAGTTGGTATTAAACTTGCTGTCTTCGCATGAGAAGATAAGTACAAGGCTTAAAAGGAATATATAATCTTTAATTTTCATCAGGTTTTAGATCCACTTTATTTTTTTAGGTTTTATACGCATATTGTCCAAAAAGAAATTATACGATAAGCCTGCTTTGAACCAAATTGGTCCGATTTTGTAATAATCGGGATAGTTTATGTATTCTGCGTTTATAAAAATTGCAAGCGGATATTTAATCCACTTAACTCCTATGCCGGGTATTATTTTTAAGCTATTGTCAGGTTTTATCATTGTTCCCCTGAAACTGTTTCCAAATGTATAACCACCTGAAAGAGATGTTGTAAATACCGTATTTACCCTGTCAGGTCTGTTAGTAAGGTTAAAATCCTTGAATAAACCAGCATAAAACATTGCTCCCTTATCATAGTACTGGTAAAAATTATCTGCTGATACTTCTTTTATTATTCGTGTAGGCCACAACTTCATATCGGTTCCGATAATAAATCCTCCATTATACCCCGGCTCTCTGAATGCTACATTTAAACCTGAATAATAGTCGTGAAAAGAAAATCTGGAATATGCTGAAATTGATATCTGGTCAATATAGTGGCTTTTTTCCCCTTTAATATTATAGCTTATGAGTATCTCTTCAATATCTTTTCTCTGGTATTTTGCAGCTACTTTATACGGATCCAGTCCGGGTATTTCAGGATCGTACCATTTTGTACTTTTCTTAAGCAGGTAATTCACAGCATCTTTATGGTCATAGGCAATTGCCAGATTCAAAGCATTATAATCGTTATTGTTCCTGGCAAAAATATCAACGCCGAACTTATACAGAATTTCCATTATCAGTGTGTCTCCGCAGGTTGCTGCAAGGAGAAATGGTGTATCACCGTCATTATCCCTTGCTTCCAGATTTGCATTGTTCTGGATCAGCAGATCAGTTATTTCAGGGTATCCTGCCCAGATTGCCGTATGAAGTGCCGTAAAACCATCGTCACATTGGGTATCAACGGTTGCATCATAATACAGGAGCATATCAACCATGCCCGGGTAACCGTATAATGCAGCATAATGAAGAGGAGAGGCTCCATAGTTGTCAGCGAAATCTATATCAGCACCAGCCCTTATGAGATCTTCTGCAATTGTGTCATAGTTGTTCTTTACAGCAACCATAAGTGCTGTTTCCCAGTTAGTTGTGAATTCATCCAGTTTGGGGTGGTATTTCAGCAATTTTTTTACTGCACTTGTTTGTCTGTTGGAGACTGCAAAAATGAGCGGTGTAACTCCTTCTTCAGTGTAGGAGTTAATGTTTGCACCCTTTTTAATCAGTCTTTCAATCTCCGGTACAAGACCTTTTGAAGATGCTATCATGAGATTGTATTCCTTGCCCCCTGCAAACCACTCCGGAATATATCCGGAAGTGTCAGAAGCTTCTATCCTGTTTGCTGTTGTTGTATTGGAAGCCTGTGAATATCCAATAAAAGGAATATTAACCAGTATTAAATAAACACTGGTTTTTAAAAAAGATATTCCTTTATAAGACATATCCGCAAAGTTAATTTTTTGTTCATTTTTTTCCACATTTTTCTCATTTCCTGAAGAAATAATTATTGCCCCGTATGAACACCCTGTATGCAAAATTTGTTTTGAGTTATGCAAACAAATGAAATAGTTATTATTTTTGTCTTCAAATTTATATGGTGGTTTTGTCAAGGACTAAGAAAATACTGATCATTACATTTCTGGCTTCACTTGTTAGCTTCAATCCCGGTGCAATGGAAACCAGTGTCGTTATTGAAAATAAACTTGTACCTGAAAATGTAAGACTTACCAATTCGAGTTCCTCAGGAAATCAGTTTGCACCTGTTGAGAAAACTGTTAACTCTTTTCTCAGGAACTGGTCAATAGCGGGGGCTTCCGTTGCGATAGCAAGGGATGGAAAGCTGATATATTCGCGCGGATTCGGATATGCCGATACCGCTTCAGGTACAGAAACACAGCCATATCATAAGTTCAGGGTTGCCAGTATCTCAAAACTTATTACCGCTGTGGCAATCATGAAACTAAGGGAAGAAGGACATTTGTCTCTAAACGATAAGGTATTTGGACCTGATGGAATACTTAATGATCCTTATTTCAGTGAACCAAGAGATAAAAGGGTATACGGTATAACAGTAGGGCATCTGCTCAGTCATGAAGGTGGATGGTCTCAACGTCATGGTGATCAGATGTTTATGCCCGTAATGGTTGCTGAAAAGATGGGAGTAACTCCGCCTGCTGATACCAGGACAATTGTGAGATTTGCACTTAATAAGAGACTTCATTTCACACCTGGGTCCGGACGCGCATATTCTAATCTTGGTTATAGTATTCTCGGTTTGGTGATAGAAAAGATAAGCGGACAAGACTATGAGGAATATTGTAAAAAATCTGTTCTTGAGCCGCTTGGAATTTATGATATGTCTATTGCAGGAAATCTGCCTGAAGAAAAGATTCCATTTGAGGTTACCTATTATGAGCCTTCAGATGTAGTGCTTAAGCCTTCAATTTACGGAACAGGAGAGATGATGCCTCCAAGTTATGGAGGAAATGATATCCGTGCTCTGGGAGGCGCTGGAGCGTGGATTGCAACTGCTCCCGATCTTATGCGTCTTCTTCTCGCTATTGACGGTTTTCTTTCGAAGCCGGATATCCTCAACAGTGAAAGTATTCATATCATGACCGACAACGATAACGGATATGCCCCTGTTGGATGGAAAACAACAATTTACAATGGAACCTGGTGGCGCACCGGATCCTTTCCGGGAAGTGCAGGAATGATGAAAAGGCAGTCTGACGGAATCTGCTGGGTGGTACTATTTAACTCCAGCGCATGGAATGGCCCGGAGATATATTCCTATATGAACAATATGATGCACAGGGTAATATCACAGATAAAGGAATGGCCTGAATATGACCTTTTTACTTACTCATTACCTGTACCTCTTAACGTAACATCTTACGAATCTTTCGACTGGTAAAAATGTGCTTTACAGTAAATGTAAACCTGATACGTGAGGAACTCGAGAACCGGTACAATGCTGATTTGATTGACTATGACAAGTACCGCCCGAGCTATTATTACCACGCTTTTGCTTTACCGGAATTACCTGCTCTGTGTTCAGGTTATCGCGGGCAGATAAGACTGCTTAAATGGGGACTGATTCCATACTGGACAAGAAGTATTGACGAAGCAAAGGAAATCAGGCTGAAAACATTCAATGCAAAGTCGGAAAGCATAGATACAAAACCTTCCTTCTCCTCAGCTTTTAAATCGAAAAGATGCATAATACCTGTGAAGGGATTTTTCGAATGGCAGCATGCAGGAAAGGAAAAAATCCCATGGTATATCTGCAGGGCTGATAATGAGATTATGTCACTTGCAGGGATTTATGATGAGTGGACTGAAAGCAATACCGGAGAGCAATTTACCACCTTTTCAATAGTAACCACAGATGCCAACATTCTTATGTCGGAGATTCATAATTCAAAAAAAAGAATGCCGGTCCTGCTTGAAAAGGAGTCAGAGTTATTATGGCTTAATACTGCCCTGGAGCTTAATGATGCAAAAAGACTATTGAAACCTGCATCGGAGGAAATTCTGAAAGCACATACAATCAGTCCGCTGATAAACAGCCGTACTGCCGACAGAAATACCGCTGAAGTGATAAAACCCTATAACTATAATCAGCAACAGCTTCTTTTTTAATGGGTAGGAATCAGAATTCGATTATAGAATCATATGACTCTATTAATGAATCAGTTTAATTTACTTTAAGAACTGATTAATGATCGGAGCTGCCTCTTTCAGATCAGATTCATCTATGTAAAGGTCAATTACAGAAGGAACATTTCCCATATAAGCCAGTGATGAGTCATTTTTGATAAGTGATTCAATTCCGGCATCCGAAAGTTGGGATTTCAGTAGGTTCGTGGTTTCTATCGGACCAACAAATACTTTTAATAACCTGGTTGAATTCTTCACTGCTTAAGCTTATTTTTCGGAATTAGGGTTAGTTCTGAGATTTTTATTTCTGTTCAGTATTATTTTCCTTTTTCTTACCGGTGAGCAGTGTGATAAGGAAAATGATCAGTCCGGTAATAACCGCTCCGATAACCAGTTCTGCAAAATACTGATACCTGATTATTGCAAATATCAGTGTGGCCAGTAATACAATTGTTGAGATTATCAGTACCTTTTTCATAACAGGATTCTTATAGCGGATATATCTTATTCCGGCATATACGATAAAAACTGCAAGTCCAAGAACCAGAAAAAGACCTGCTCCAGGTATACTTAAAAGCTTTAAAATAATGCCTGTCAGAAAGATCACCACAGATATGAGTAAAAGACTTAAGTTTTTCATAATTAACATATTAATGAGAAATCGCAAATAGAATAATTGTTTCAGATTGTAAGCGTTAAGTTAGTATTTTTTCTATGAATTATCCTAACCAAATCCTATCTCTCCCATTCTCCCGGTCTCCCATTCTCCCATTCTCCCTTTCTCCCATTCTCCCTTTCTCCCATTCTCCCTTTCTCCCTTTCTCCCTTTCTCCCTTTCTCCCTTTCTCCCTTTCTCCCTTTCTCCTCCTCTCCCCATCACCCAGTCATTCCTGTCGCCTGTCGCCTTTTTTATTGTGCAACAAAGTGGTAAGATAGTGTTCCAACCTGCACCTTCGGTGCATTTACACTGGAATTAAATCTTGAAATGAATGCTGCCTTTACAGCTGCCTCTATAAGGCATGGATCTGATGTTGTGCTTTCACCGGCAATTAGGAGTGTTTTTTCCACAATCCCTTTTTGATTTACCTCAATTCTCAGAGCTACTTTTCCCGAACTCTCGCATTTATATATAGGTATGGGCAGATAGGTATGATTTCTGCCTTCAAGCTCATAATAAATTCGAGTCGGACCCTTATAGTTGGCAGCCATCTCCTGCGATTCAGTCGGCTTGTTCTCTTCTGCCTTCACTTTTGACTCCTCATTGAAGGCAAGATTTTCGTCAGGTTTTTCCGCCTGTTTCTTCTGTTCATCAATGTAGTTATTCTCACTCAGCTTGCCGCTTTTAATAAGTTCCTCCTTTACCATGTCAATATATTCGTCGCGGTTTACCTTAGGATTAGCTTTGCTGGCAAGATTCCTGGCAATATTGAGCATCTCCTCGTCACCTTTCAGGATAGTTTCAATTGTTGTGACCGGAATTTCTTTCAATTGTTCATCATCCTTGTATTCATCCTCTGCAATGAATTCGATCTCAAACATATCTCTCGACTGAATCTTCAGAGATCTTATCTGAAATGACATAATTATAATAGCAACAATAAGGTGAAATATTACTGTTCCGAGAAATCCAACCAGTTTGCCTTCGTAGTTCTTCATGCCATGCCAAAATTATAAATTATTACATTTGCCTGACTTATCTGCCGCTATTAATTAAGTACTTCTTCTGGCAGAAGTATTTTAAAAAGGTGGTAAGATTTTGAATATGTGTTTGTACCCTCCCCTTATTTGTTTAAGGGGAGGGGCAGGGAGCTGTCTCTTATACACATCTGACGCTGCCGACGAAGAGGATAGTGT
>CALMJY010000002.1 GCA_937864815.1 uncultured Bacteroidota bacterium | reverse complement strand
ACTCTGATGATATAGAATTTCTTCTCGGATGGAAACCTGAAAAGAACAAGCCTCCTGTTCAGAGATCCCTCTTCTCCGACCTGGACGAAAGTGAAAAAACAATCTATGAACTAATCTCCAGGGAAGGAGAAATGACTATCGACATTATCTGCAGAACACTTGGAATGCCTGTTCATAAACTCTCTTCCCAGCTGCTTCAGATGGAATTCAAAGGGATTCTTAAGTGTAATCCGGGAAATATCTACAGGGTAGTTTAAATGAAATCCATTAACCACAGAGATCACAAAGATTACACACAGAGATCACAAAGAATTAATTATCATGTTCTTACCTTTGTGTACTTTGTGTGAACTCCGTGTCCTTTGTGGTTAAAAATTGAACTGAATCTGAAATAATCATATAACCTTTTGATATTTTCCACCAAATCTGATTTTTCCTGAACATTTACAACGAATTTCTCCGAATTTTTCTACTTTTATCACAAATACCATTAACCAACCTAATAAATTTAACTATGGACCCGCGTGTTAGTCAATTCATGGCAATGATCAGATCAAAGAATCCAGGCGAGAATGAATTCCACCAGGCAGTGCAGGAAGTTGCAGAATCCCTTATACCGTTTATTGAAGAAAATCCAAAATATAAACAGGCAAAGATACTCGAGAGGATTGCTGAGCCTGAAAGGACAGTTATTTTCAGGGTACCATGGCTTGACGACAAGGGTGACGTGCAGATAAACAGAGGCTTCAGGATTGAGATGAACAGCGCAATAGGTCCCTATAAGGGGGGATTAAGGTTCCATCCCACGGTGAATCTTGGCATCCTGAAATTCCTAGCATTCGAACAGGTATTTAAGAACAGTCTTACTACTCTTCCGATGGGTGGTGGCAAGGGGGGATCAGACTTTGATCCCAAAGGTAAATCTGATAACGAGGTTATGCGTTTCTGCCAGAGTTTCATGACTGAGCTCTTCCGGCATATAGGTGCAGATACAGATGTTCCTGCCGGTGATATAGGTGTTGGAGGAAGGGAGATAGGTTATATGTTCGGACAATACAAAAGACTGAAAAATGAATTTACCGGAGTTCTTACAGGTAAGGGAATTGAGTGGGGAGGATCACTGATACGTCCAGAGGCAACCGGTTATGGTGCAACATACTTTGCACAGGAGATGCTCGCCACACGGGGCGAAGGGATAAAAGGAAAAACCGTATGCATTTCAGGATCAGGCAATGTGGCGCAGTATGCTGCGGAGAAGGTGACTGAATTCGGAGGTAAGGTTGTTACAATGTCCGACTCCAACGGATTCATCTTTGATCCTCAGGGAATTGATGCTGAAAAGCTGAGCTACCTGATGGATCTTAAAAATATCAGAAGGGGCAGGATCAGGGAATATGCAGAGAAATTTGGCGTTGAATATTTTGATGGCAAAAGGCCCTGGGGTATTAAGTGTGATATTGCAATGCCCAATGCCACACAGAATGAGATAGATGAAAATGATGCAAAAACTCTTGTGAAGAATGGCTGCATATGTGTCTCGGAGGGAGCCAATATGCCATCAACTCCTGAAGCGGTTGAAGTATTCCTTAATGCTAAAATTCTTTACGGACCCGGCAAGGCTGCAAATGCAGGAGGCGTTGCAACATCAGGACTGGAGATGACCCAGAATTCTATGAGGCTGCCATGGTCGAGAGAGGAAGTGGATGAAAGGCTTCACATTATCATGAAGAATATTCACAAGACATGTGTAAAATACGGCACTAAGGAGAATGGATTTATAAATTATGTTGATGGTGCAAACATCGGCGGCTTTGTAAAAGTTGCAAATGCCATGATTGCACAGGGAGTTGTCTGATGCCCTTTATTGATACACATACACACCTGTATCTTCCGGAATTCAATGA
>CALMJY010000001.1 GCA_937864815.1 uncultured Bacteroidota bacterium | reverse complement strand
TGCCAGCCTTCGCTAAAGCTTCGGCTGACAAAGCTCGACTATCTTATCTTATAATAATCCTGAAGAATGAATCTGAATAATTTGCCGGGGAGAAAAGCCTTCAGATATACTGAGAGTTTTTGTTCGAATGATCCGATAATATATCTCTGCCTGGGGTGATTGTTTTCCACAATACTTACAAGCTTCTTTGCTAGGATTTCCGGAGGCCAGCCTTTACCTTCGTCCTCTTCAATTTTCTTAAGGGTTCTTGTGTATTGATCATAGTAGGGATCCTGTTCATCAGTAGGGGAAAGATAATTCCTCCTGTTTGCTGAGTTGCTGGTTTTAAAATCGCCCGGATTAATGAGTATTATACGGATATTAAACCTGTTTACTTCCATCCGAAGTGCTTCGCTGAAACCCTCAATGGCAAATTTGCTGGCTGAATAATATGACTGGAATGGCAGTCCCATCAATCCTCCGATTGATGAGAAATTAATTATTGTTCCCCCTCCCTGGTTTCTCATAACCGGAAGGACTTCACGGGTGATCTGCACCATACCTGTGAAGTTGGTATCCATCTGAAGCCTGATATTATCAATGGGTAATGTTTCAGCAGGTCCACCTGTATGCATACCGGCATTATTTATAAGGACATCGATCCTTCCTTCTTTTTCAATGACGGTTTTTACTGCCGATTTAATTGAATCGTGATCTGTAAGGTCCATTGTAAGATAATGGACAGGGGTATCCGAAGATGTGTATCTGCGTACAGTACCGTAAACAGAATGACCTTTCTCAGCCAGTATTCGTGCTGTCTGTTTTCCAAACCCCGAAGAGATTCCGGTTATAAGGATTATTTTTTTCATTTTCAGGACAGAATCCCGATAGCTTTTGCTGCCCGGGATATCTTATCTATTGAAATTTCCACCTGTTCCCTGGTATGTGTTGCCATAAGTGAATATCTTATCAGGCAATCTTCTTTCGGAACAGCCGGTGAAACAACCGGGTTAACAAAAACACCATCAGCAAGAAGCATTTGTGTTAACTGAAGAGCCTTAATATCGTCACGGATAAAGAGAGGTATGATCGGAGTCTCTGATTTGCCGGTATCAAAACCTGCCGATTTGAATCCCTTCAACGCCAGTGCAGTAATCTCCCACAGATGGCTTATCCTCTCAGGTTCATTTTCCATGATTTCAATTGATGCCAGTACGGCAGCTGTTGAAGCAGGAGTCATACTGGCACTGAAAATGAGAGATCTTGAATTATGTTTTATAAAATTAATTACTTCTTTATCTGCCGCAATAAAACCGCCCAGAGAGGCAAATGACTTGGAGAAAGTCCCCATGATAAGGTCGACTTTACTGGTCAGCCCGAAATGTGATGCGGTACCTGAGCCGTTTTTCCCCAATACTCCTATTGAGTGTGCATCATCCACCATAATAGATGCATTATACTTGTCTGCAAGCTTTACAACTTCAGGAAGCCTGATAATGTCTCCTTCCATTGAGAAGATCCCATCAACAACAATCAGTTTGAGCTTATCCCTTTCGCATATTTTCAATTTGGCTTCCAGGGAATCCATATCGTTATGAGAGAATTTCAGCACTTTGGAGAAAGAGAGCCGGCTGCCTTCAATTATTGAAGCATGATCGAGTTCATCAAGCAGAAGATAGTCATGCCTTCCTGCCAGCAAAGAAACAACTCCCAGGTTTACCTGAAATCCGGTACTGTAGCAGAGTGCCCCATCCTTATTAACTAGTTCTGCAAGTTTGTTTTCAAGTTTGATATGAATGTCAAGTGTTCCGTTCAGAAATCTCGATCCGGCACAGCCTGTTCCATATTTGTCTATGGCATCCTTGGCTGCCTTCTTCACTTTGGGATGGTTGGTAAGTCCCAGATAACTGTTTGATCCGAACATCAGGATCTTTTTACCATTCATCATAACCACTGTGTCCTGGTCAGATTCTATCTCCCTGAAATAGGGATAGATACCAGCCTGCATTGCTTTTTGCGGGGCATCGTAAGCTGAAAGTCTCTCCTGTAAAAATCTCACTGGTCTGATTTAATAGTTATATTTATGGTCAAAAATAACTAATTTCAAATATAAAAGTGAAATAACTGATATTTTCTAATTTAATTTGACTTTTCGCTTCAGTTGATTAAGATAATATGGCTGAATTTAAAGCATTTAATTACAATAAGTTAGTTGTGTTCGCTGCAATTCATCATTATGACAGATATATATAATTTCTTTCTGGTATTTGTTTTTGCCTTTTCAATAATAGTATTTGTTCTATTATTCTTTATTTCAGCACCTTATGGTAAATTTCTGAGAAAGGGATGGGGACCGGTAATTAAATCGAAGTGGGCATGGATGATAATGGAAATGCCTTCACCTATATTAATGATTGCATTTTATATTACTTCCTCAGAAAAGTCATACATCACTTTTATATTTTTGATAATATGGCTTTCGCATTATATCCACAGAACCTTTATATATTCTTTCTTACAATCGGGAAAGAATAAAGATTACCCGGTGGCTGTTTCGGGTATGGCTTTTATCTTCAACTGTATTAATGGATTCATAAATGGATACGAAGTATTTCATTTAACCGGATATGGTGCATCCTGGATAATTTCATTACCGTTTATATGTGGTATTATTCTTTTTATAACCGGTTTCATTATCAATAAGACAGCAGATGAAAAGCTAAGGCATATGCGCAGAAATAGTCCTGAAGATTATGTTGTGCCCCGTGGCTGGCTGTTCGATTATGTTTCATGTCCGCATTACTTTGGAGAGATAATAGAATGGCTCGGCTGGGCAGTTATGACCTGGTCTTTATCCGGTTTGGCATTTTTCCTGTTTACTGTTGCAAATCTTTTTCCAAGGGCAATAAAATCTCATATCTGGTACAGGGAAAAGTTTGCTGATTACCCTGTTAAAAGAAAAGCTATAGTACCATTTGTAATTTAATCCAGTTTCATTTGGTGGATATAAATATGAAATTTACTTTTGTGACCGAAACAAAATAAATTAATCTGATGGACGACGACCCGGCGGATAGGTGTAATATAATCCTGATATAGAGGAATTGCCGGTAGTGCCGGTCACTTCCTTAAATATCAGAAAAAAAGGAGGTGACTATGACATCACTCACAACATTTTATTTAAGCGGAATTATAGGAAAGGAGGCCTTTGATGCCGATGGTGATGCTATCGGAATAATAAAGGATCTGCTTGTGAATGCCATGCCCTCAGGGCAGAATGATCCCGGCCAGCAGATGGTTACCGGTATCAAACTAAGGATAAAAAAGGAGACACACATTTATTCTTTCAGCACCTTCAGGGTTGTGAAAGCCAGGGAGGTCATCAATGTTTCATGTACCGGACTTATCAGGCTTGGTGCTGAGGAATCAGAAAATGGTCTTCTTCTCGTTGAAAACATACTCGATAAACAGATTGTGGATCTGAACGGACGAAAACTGGTAAGGGTGAATGATGTAAGACTTGCAACACTTCCGGCCGGTACATTTGCAATAGCTGTTGACATAGGAATAGAGGGATTATTGAGAAGGATAGGGTTTGTACAACCGATGAAGAAGTTACTCAACCTCTTCAGGATAAACATCCCTGCCAAATTCATACTCTGGGACGATGTCCAGGCAATAGATTATTCAAACCTGAATATCAGACTGTCGAAAAGCTACGCCAAGCTCCATACCCTTCACCCTTCTGATATTGCCGATATCCTGGAGGACCTGGGGAAAAAGTCAAGTATGTCGGTTTTCTCCTCTCTTGATGAAGAAAAAGCTGCCGATGTTCTTGAGGAGCTTGAGACTCATGCACAAATCCATATTGTTGAAAACCTGCCTGTTGACAAAGCAGCAGATGTACTTGAAAAGATGCCTGCTGACGAGGTTGCCGATATTCTTGATGAACTTGAGGATGAAAAAGCTGAACTGCTGCTGAAGGAGATGGATACAGAATCATCTCAGGAGGTAAGAGAACTTCTCGAATATCCCGATAATTCTGTCGGAAGCCTGATGTCCACAGATTTCATCTCTTTCAAACCAGGGACTACAGTAGAAGCTGTTATTGAAGAGTTGAGAATCAAAAAGCCTGAGCCATCAGAACTCTACAACCTCTTTGTCACAGAAAAAAATGATGAACTCATCGGTACTTTTAATCTTCGCGATCTTGTTATAGCTGCTCCTAATTCGCTGGTTCGTGATATTATGAAAAAGGATCCCCTGTTCCTTTATGATAATCAGAGGGTACAGGATATTGCAGAACTTGTTTCAAAGTATAACATGCTGGCTGTACCCGTTGTTGACAGAAATGAACAGTTACAGGGTATGGTAGTGGTTGATGACGTTGTGGAGGACCTTATTAATGAACGGAGAACGAAGAAAAGGTAAAAGACCAAAGGATTGCTTCGCTTCGCTCGCAATGACACTGCAAGCAATCAGTTCCCAGTAACCAGAACCCAGTACCAAGTACCCAGCACCCAGAAACAAGTAACAAGTAACCAGCAACCAGCAACAAATAGGTAATGTTCAGGAACAGATTTAAAGGCGCACATTTTTTAAAGAAGCTTGCAATCTTTTTTGCAATTCTTGGCCCCGGAATTATTACGGGAAGTGTGGATAATGATGCAGGAGGCATCACCACCTACTCGGTAGCCGGAGCACTTTATGGCTACGGATTAATCTGGACTCTTATACCATCATTTATTGTTCTGCTGGTAATACAGGAAATGAATGCCCGGATGGGAATCGTAACGGGAAAAGGGCTTTCCGACCTCATCAGGGAGAATGCCGGTATGAAGATCACCTTCCTCATTTTCCTGGGTCTGCTCTTTTCAAATATTGGTAATACAACCACAGAGTTTGCAGGTGTCGCGGGAAGCATGGAAATATTCGGCGTCAGCAAGTATATTTCTGTTCCCGTCGTTGCTGTGCTGGTATGGTTCCTTGTTGTGAAGGGTACCTATGATATTGCCGAACGCATTTTTCTTTTATTCAGCCTGTCACTTCTCACTTACGTTTTATCTGCACTAATGAGTAAACCTGACTGGTCAGAAATAGGAACAGCAGTTATCAGACCAAGGATGGAGATGAGCACGCAGAGCCTGACAATGGTCATTGCTCTTGTGGGTACCACTATTGCTCCATGGATGCAGTTTTATATGCAGGCATCAGTAATAGAGAAAGGTCTGAAAATGAGACACTTCAGGTTTACCCTGATAGATATAGCAGTAGGATGTGTTGTTACAGTGGTTGTGGCCTTTTTTATTATAGTCGCCTGCGGATCAACTCTTCATCCGAATGGTATCCAGATAAACGAAGCAAAGGATGCTGCCCTTGCACTTGAGCCTCTGGCCGGCAGACTTGCATCACATGTTTTTGCATTTGGTCTGTTCATTGCATCCGTTTTTTCTGCAACAATACTACCGCTTGCAACTGCTTTCTATGTCTCGGAAGCTTTCGGTTTCGAAGCAGGGATCGATAAAAAATGGGATGAAGCCAAAGAATTCTATATCCTCTATACAGGCATCCTGGTTCTGTCTGCTCTGATCATACTTATACCAGGGGCTCCGCTTATCAAGATCTCAATATGGTCACAGGTACTTAACGGTATACTTCTTCCAGTGGTTCTGATAAGCATGATTATTCTCATCAATAACAAAAAGATAATGGGCGCATATGTGAATAATCTGACTCAGAATGTTATCGGATGGACCACTATTGTTGTACTCGTTGGATTATCTTTCATACTGCTGTTTATGCCTTTTTTCAGCAGGTGAACATATTTTTTATAATTTGCACTTTTACCGCTAAAACCACTTTTGTATGAAATGTGAAAGGCATCCCTGGCACAGTATTAGTCCGGGGCAGGATGCTCCTGAATATGTGAGGAGTATAATTGAGATCCCGAAAGGATCAAAGGGTAAATATGAGCTGGATAAGGATTCTGGTTTGCTAATGCTTGACAGGGTACTTTTCTCATCTGTACATTATCCGGCAAATTACGGATTTATTCCCCAGACATATTGTGATGATCAGGACCCGCTGGATATACTGGTAATATGTTCAATTGATGTATATCCCATGTGCCTCATTGACGCTAAGGTCATCGGGGCAATGGAGATGATTGACGGGAATGAGAGGGATGACAAGATAATTGCTGTTGCCAGGAATGATATGTCAGTCAATTATTTAAACGACCTTTCAGAACTCCCGCCTCATACCCTTGTGGAACTTAGACGCTTCTTTGAGGACTACAAGAACCTTGAGCACAAGAATGTTCTGGTTGACAAGTTCATGGACAAGGAAAAAGCATACGAAATCATACTGGAGGCTATAAAGCTTTACTCCGAGAAAAAATTAACCCTTATCGGTTAGTCCTTATCATTTAACCTCCGGCCATTTGTTATCAGCAAGGGGCATTACTTTTATTTTTTGCGGATCGATTACTACGTGTTTGATAAGCATTCTCTTCCATGTATAGGTGATATGGATCATACCTTCAGATGATTGTATTACTGCAGGATATGAAAACTCGGTTCCTTCCATATCATTTTCCAGCAATGCAGCAGCCTGCCATTTAATCCCATCTTCAGATATTGCCACATTCAGCATGTTCCTTCCTTTGGCAAGATGGTTATATACAAGCAGATGTCTTCCGTCCTTCAGGGTAACAGCATCTATTCCAGAATTTGGATTGGGAAGGTCGGTTTCAGAAAGAGGGCTCCATGTATAGCCGTTGTCGATAGATTCTGATGTAAGTATTTTTGATGAGGTACTTCTGCAAAGCATCTGTATTTTTCCTCCCCTGTGAGTTATAATTGTCGGCTGGATTGCACCTGTTGCCTTTTCATTTAATGCGGCTGTCCGTTCCCATGTCTGACCAAAATCAGAAGTGAATTCCATATGGACCCTCCATCCGTCATTTTCAGTACTTGAGGGGCAGATCAGGTCTCCGTTTTCGAGAAGTACAGGTTTATTCTTTATCGGACCAAGTATATTCTTTGGAAGTTTTATTCCCTCCGACCAGGTCGTGCCTTCATCGGCAGAAGTCATCATCATACCCCACCAGGCTGAAGGTGATGCACCGACTTTGTAAAACAAAAGGACCTTGCTTCCTGAATTATAAAGCACCGGGTTCCAGCATGGATACCTCCAGAGCTTGTTCTGGATCCCATTTGCCACTTCAACAGGTTTCGACCATTTGCCTTCCGAAAAACGGCTAACCCATATCCCAACATCCTTGTTCCCTTCCTCAGTCCCTCCAAACCATGCTGCCAGTAACCCATAACTTGTTGTTACAATTGTGGAGGCATGACAGGAGGGTGCAGTTATATCACCGGTTTTCCAGATGAATTCTGTTCTGATTATACAATCCTTTCCGGTATAGGGATCAGACGAATATGCTATTGAGCATATAAGTATTGTTAATTGAAATAATAATATTTTCTTCATGACTTACTGATTGAAAAATCATTTAAATTTAGAGATTTGAAATCAATACCCGTGTTTTTATAAGATAAATTTAAGAGATATCGATGAAATCATTATTTAAAAGAAGGTATATCCTCACAACAACTTTAATACTGTTTATTATCCCCCTTTCGCTTTTAGGACAGAAGAACAAGGAGAAAGAGGAAGATTATCTGGGAAAGGCTGAGCTGTATAAGGCAAAGAAAAGCATGCTTGAATATCTCAGCGATACAGGTGTTATAAGGAAATACGGTCTTATTTCTGATGTTATCTGGAATTATGCTGAACTCGGTATGCAGGAGTTCAGGTCATCGGCATTGCTGATAAAGACACTTGAAGAGTCAGGATTTGATGTGGAAAAAAATGTTGCCGGGATGCCAACCTGTTTTGTTGCAACATGGGGTTCTGGTAAGCCTGTTATAGGTATTCTGGGTGAGTTTGATGCCCTGCCCATGATTTCACAGAAACCACTGAGTGTGGTTCAGGCTCCTCTTGTCAGCGGAGCACCCGGCCACGGATGTGGTCATAATATGATGGGAACAGCAGGGGTGGCTGCCATAATTGCACTTAAGAAAGCAATGGAAGAGAACAAAATAACCGGTACAATAAAGTTCTTCGGTTCACCTGCCGAAGAGACACTTATAAGCCGTCCCTATATGGTCAGAGCAGGTGTTTTCAAAGATGTAGACGCAGTTATAGACAATCATGCCTCTTCAGAATTTGCTACCAGCTATGGAGTAAATGGTACAGCTGTTATGTCTGTGATTTTTTCGTTCAAAGGAAAAACAGCACATGCCGCCGGTGCTCCATGGACTGCTAAAAGTGCACTTGACGGTGTGGAGCTGATGAATATTGCATCAAATTATCTGAGAGAACATCTGTTTTATACCCACCGTCTTCATTATGTTGTAACTGAAGGAGGTGAGGCTCCGAATGTAGTTCCCGACAGAGCCTCTGTATGGTATTATATCAGGAATACCGATGAAAAACTGGAAGAGATGTATACCAGGGTTATCGACTGTGCAAAGGGAGCAGCACTTGCATCAGGAACTATCCTTGATACAGTTACAGTTCTGACAGCAACCCATCAGCGACATTCAAACAAGGCACTTGCAGAGGTGATACAGAAGAATATTGAACTTGTGGGAATGCCTGAATGGACGGACCAGGAAAATCAGTTCGCTAAAAGCCTGCAGAAAGAGATGGGAGAAAAGGAAACAGGTTACCCGGTGAAACCAAAAGGGCTGTCCAAACCATCCGGGATCCAGGTAGGGGGAGGATCCTCAGATGTGGGCGAGGTAACCTTAATTACACCTACTGCAACTATTAATTTCCCGGGCGGAGTCCCGGGGGCAATTGGTCATCACTGGTCTTCAGTAGCGTCCAATTATGGCCCGGCAGCATGGAAAGGGCTTAATGCCGGTGCTAAAGCAATATCAGCCTCCGCACTCGACCTTCTCACAAATCCCAGGCTCCTGGAGGAAATTAAAAAGGAATTTGAAGATTATTCAAAAGACCATCCATATAAATCTTTTCTTCCTGAAGGCGCAACACCTCCTTTGAATCTCAATAAGGAACTGATGGATAAATACAGGGATGCAATGCTGAAACTCGGAACCGGAGAAAACTGATTTTCTGAAAATGACTTTGTAATATATCTTTGCATCTTTAAATAATAGGTGAATCTATAACCAGTTAATTTATAATGCAGAAGGGATATTTTCCAGCGGACAGCTATCAGACACCACCAAAAACTAAGCTTTCATTGTGGGACAGAATGATTTCCAACAATCTTTTGTACTTCACCCTGAAATATGCATATATCGTTTTGCAGACGCGTAAGCAGGCGATAAAGAAGATATATGATACACCGGCATGGCATAAGTCCTCATACTATATTTTCCGTTTCATAGAGAAAACAGGAGGCAGGTTCAGTATTACAGGCATGGAAAACATCTCTAAAAGTGAAAAGCCTGTTCTCTTTATCAGCAATCATATGAGCACTCTTGAAACTATGATATTCCCCTGTATCATAGCGCCTCACAGGGAAGTTACCTTTGTTGTAAAGGAAAGCCTTGTTAAGCATCCCCTTTTTAAGGATGTGATGCTTTCAAGAAATCCCGTTGTTGTAGGGAGGTCAGATCCCCGGAAAGATCTTGAAGCTGTAATGAACGGAGGTGCGGAACTTTTAGCAAAAGGAGTTTCAATTGTCATTTTTCCCCAGAGTACCAGGAACCTGGTGTTTAAGCCGGAGGAATTCAATTCAATCGGGGTTAAGCTTGCAAAAAAGACAGGCGTTCCTGTAGTACCGGTAGCAATAAAAACTGATTTCTGGGGGAATGGAAAGTATATTAAGGAGTTGGGTCCGCTTGACAATACAAAGACAATCCATTTTAAGTTCGGTGAACCATTTATGGTAACCGGAAATGGGAAAGAGGAGAATAACAGGATCATCAGCTTTATTCAGGAATGCCTGGAGGAATGGAATAAATAAGTCTTATTCTTACACATTATTGCAGAAATCATTTGCATTTTTTAACACTGAGTTACCCGGAGTTATTACGGATTTTCACTGTTTTTACATGCGAAAAATCCCCTTCCCAGCCTTCCCCCAAGACACTGTGGCTGTCTCAATAGCACCTTTTTCTATATTCACCCCTAAATCCCCCAGGGGGGGGTCTAATCTTTCATCGCATCTGCAAATAAGCTAAAAGCTGAATGAAGAAGGAGATCCCTCGCTTCGCTTCGGGATGACACATAATTAGCTTATAAACAGAGGGAAAGAAGCGGCGAGCCGCAAAGATACCAATCTATATTTATCCTGAGTATTAATGCGGCTCGCCGCTTCTTTCCCTCACATTTTGCCACAAAAGAACCTGTCATCCCGAACCCGCTTCAGCGGGAGAGGGATCTCCTTCTTATAGAGAGAAAATATATAAATAATATGTGCCTAAAGATTAGTTGGGGGGTTGGGAGTAAACGAAGACATATGAGACAGCCTCTTTAAAATGGAGTGTAAGTATTATAGAGAATAAATGCTACTATATTTCCAAAGCATTACATAATTATCATTATCCCATGGTTTCACTTTTTTAACTCCGTGAAACTCCGTGGTTAATAACCTCTAAAATGAGGTCAGATAAAAATTTTAAGTGTATTTTATACATTTATTATTTATTTTTTCTAGATTTGAAAGAGAATTAAGATTTTTTGTTTAATTACCCTGAATCTGGAATATAATTACTTATTAATCATATTTATAATACCTGAGAATCGTTATGGGAACAATGGATTGGATTGTTTTGGGGATTTTTTGTCTGGGTCTTGTCGGAATAATAATCTGGGTTGCAAGGCAGAAAGATGAAACATCGGCTGATTATTTTCTGGCAGGACGTGATGCGACCTGGCTGGCTATAGGCTCATCGATATTTGCATCAAATATTGGTTCGGAACATCTTGTTGGTCTTGCCGGAGCAGGTGCTTCAAGCGGTATGGCAATGGCTCACTGGGAAATGCACGGATGGCTTATTCTCATACTAGGATGGTTTTTTGTTCCCTTCTATGAACGCAGCGGTGTGTTTACAATGCCTGAATTCCTTGAAAAGCGCTACAACAAAGGATCCAGAAGTATCCTGTCTATTATATCACTTGTAAGTTATGTCTTTACAAAAGTTGCAGTTACTGTTTATGCCGGTGGAATAGTATTTCAGCAGGTGTTCGGGATTGAATCAATGTTTGGAATTGATTTCTTCTGGATCAGTGCAGTAGGACTTGTGGTTCTGACCGGTATCTATACCACACTCGGGGGGATGAAGGCTGTCCTCTGGACATCAGTGCTTCAGACTCCGGTGTTGCTTGTAGGTTCACTTGCAGTGCTTGTCATAGGGCTGATAAAGCTCGGCGGCTGGTCAGAGATGATGGAGATATGCCGGGCAGTTCCTGTAAATGCCGACGGTGATACAATGACCAACCTTATGCGTTCGGCAAACGATCCTGAATACCCATGGACAGGCGTCATTCTGGGCTCAGCAATAATCGGGTTCTGGTACTGGTGTACCGACCAGTACATTGTTCAGAGAGTATTGTCAGGGCGTAATCAGAAAGAATCCCGGAGGGGAGCTATCCTTGGCGCTGCATTCAAGCTTACACCAGTATTTATTTTCCTGATCCCGGGAATGATTGCATATTCACTGAATGCCAAGGGAATGATAAATCTGACAAGTTCAGATGCAGCTTTCTCCGTACTTGTAAAAGAACTGCTGCCACTTGGTTTTAAGGGCCTTGTTGTTGGCGGAATACTTGCAGCTCTTATGAGTTCCCTGGCTTCACTTTTTAACTCATCTGCCACATTGTTCACTGTCGATTTCTATATGAAATACAAACCCGATGCCCCTGAAAAAGAACTTGTTAAGGTAGGCAGAATTGCAACTGTGGTCGTGGTGGTACTTGGAATTTTATGGATTCCTGTTATGAAAGGTCTTGGCAAAGTTTTGTACGCGTACCTTCAGGATGTACAGTCTCTTCTTGCACCGGGTATCGCTGCCGTATTCCTGCTTGGGATAGCTTCAAAAAGGACAACACCTGCTGCCGGACTGATAGGCCTTTCCGCAGGATTTATTCTTGGTATGACACGTCTTGCTCTTAAGATATTTTCTGCCGGCATAAATCCTGATGGGCTGATTTATAAAATATTCCTTGCCCCTAACTGGCTGCATTATGAGATAGTCCTTTTCATTATTGTTATTGGAATAATGGTTGTAACGAGCATGGTCACAAAGAAAGCTGATCCCGAAACAATTAAGGGACTGTATATAGGATCAGCAACTGCAGAGCAGAAAGCCCTTACAAGAGCAAGCTGGAATAACTGGGACCTGCTGTTCTCAGGGATAATCATGGCGGTGATTATCGGATTTTATGTATATTTTTGGTAACGTATTTACCCACTAACACACCCAAGTACCATGGACATCATAAAAACAAAAGAAGTCTGGTTCATAACCGGAAGCCAGGATCTGTACGGCCCTGAAACACTGAAACAGGTGGCAGCTGATTCGCAGAAGATTGCAGCCTCACTTGGCAAGTCGAAAAGAATATCGCAAAAGATTGTTTTTAAACCTGTGCTTACCTCGCCAGCTTCCATTTCCGGACTATGCACACAGGCAAACAGTAATGAGAATTGTATAGGGCTTATTGCCTGGATGCATACTTTCTCACCGGCAAAAATGTGGATAGATGGTTTGTCTGGTCTCAATAAACCCCTCCTTCATTTTCACACCCAGCTTAACAGGGATATCCCCTGGAAGACCATTGATATGGACTTCATGAATCTCAACCAGTCAGCGCATGGTGACAGGGAATTCGGTTTCATAGGCACAAGGATGAGACTAAACCGGAAGGTTGTGGTAGGACATTATCTTGATGAGGATGCTATAGAACGAATAGCCGTCTGGATAAGGGCTGCAACAGCATTCAGTGATGCCAGGGGCATGAAGGTTGCAAGGTTTGGTGACAATATGCGCGAGGTGGCTGTAACTGAAGGCAATAAGCTAAGTGCCCAGATAAAAATGGGTTATTCAGTTTATGGTTACGGTACAGGAGACCTTGTGAGGGAGGTTAATAAAGTCCCGGAATCAGCAATAAGAAAACTGCTCACAGAATATGCCGGTGAATACAGCATGACAAAATCAGTTGCATCATCCGAAACTCTTAAAGAAGCAGCCAGAATTGAACTTGGGATGGAATCATTTCTGAATAAAGGGAACTTTAAAGCGTTCACCACGACTTTTGAAGACCTGCATGGATTGCGTCAGCTTCCCGGACTTGCAGTACAGAGGCTCATGGCAAAAGGATTTGGCTTCGGAGCAGAGGGTGACTGGAAAACAGCGGCACTGGTTCGTTCAATGAAAGTAATGGCTGGTGGGCTGAAAGGGGGAACTTCCTTCATGGAAGACTATACCTATCATCTCGATCCGAAGAATACGGCGGTGCTGGGTGCTCATATGCTTGAGATCTGTCCTTCGATTGCATCGGGGAAACCATCTGTGCAGGTACATCAGCTTTCAATAGGAGGAAAAGAAGATCCTGCAAGGCTCGTTTTTAAAACAGCTCCGGCTGATGCAATTAACGTATCGGTAATAGATCTTGGTAACAGGTTCAGAATGATTGTTAATGAGGTTGAAGTGATCAGATGCCCTGATATGCCAAAGCTGCCTGTGGCAAGCGTGCTGTGGAAACCAGTGCCTGATCTTAAGACCGGAGCTGCTGCCTGGATTTTTGCCGGCGGGGCACATCATACAGGATTCAGTACAGCTATCAATGCCGAGTATCTCGAGGATTTTGCAGGGATGACAGGAATTGAATATGTCCATATAGGCAGTAATTTTAATCTCTCCGATTTCCGTAAAGAGCTCAGATGGAATGAACTCTATTATCATCTGGCAGGTGGAATATCCTGATCTATGATTAAAGTATAAAAGGAGATTTTTTTTATAAAAGCAATAATCTTTGAAATAAACATGAGATTCTTCGCTTCGCTCAGAATGACAGCTGATTGCTTTTTTGAGGAGCAGGTGGTTGGCGGCTGTGCCGCCAACCACCTGCTCCTCCCC